>JBBDTH010000136.1:0-22333 GCA_040904505.1 Rhodospirillales bacterium
CAGCGGCGGGCATCTCGGGCAGTTCGTTGAACCGGCGCATGAAACGCCGGTCGATCCAATCCTTCCAGCGCCAGACCCAGGCACCTTCGAGCGCCCAATCGGAGCGCGCCGCGACGGCGTAGCGATCACCGGTCGAAATCAAGCTCAGGAACCGGCGCTGCGGCGTAAACGGCTTGAGCGGCTCGCCCAGCACGGCGCGGCGCAAATTGCGCGTCAGCGGCTTACCCTGGCGAACCGCGAACACGCCGGACTTGGGCCGGGGATGGTTGACCACGGCGGCGATGTCGCCGGCGGCGAAAACGCCCGGATGGGAAAGCGATTGCAAACAATCATCCACGCGAATGAAACCGTCTTCATCGACGGCAAGTCCGGCCGCGCCGGGCCAGGCGGCCGCGCCCGCGTGGGTCACCCACAGGATTTCGTCGAGATCGAACGCGTGACCGTTTTCCGTCGTCACCCGGCCGGGCGAGACCTTCGTCACCCGATAACCGGCATGGACGTACACGCCGCGTTCGCCGAGAATCCGGCGGAATATCGTCCGCACGCGCGCATTATGTGTCGGCAGGATATCGGGCGCCGCCGCGAACAGGTGAAATTCCGGCATATCGGCCGTGCGGCCCGCCTCGCGCAACAGGTCCCCGAGATGGTGCCGGGCCGCCAGCAACAGCTCGACGCCGCCCGCGCCCGCGCCGACGATACCGAAACGGGTTCGTCCGGGCCGTTCGAGAACGCGTTCGCGGATCGCCCGCCAGCGTTCCGAGAAGCGGTCGATCGGCTTGACCGGCACGGCCGCGCCCTCGGCGCCGGGCACGTCCTTCATCGCCGGCGTCGAACCGATGTCGATCGACAGAACATCGTAGGAAACGGCGGGCCGGGACCGGCACACGACCCGCCCGGCCGCCAGGTCCAACCCCGTCGCCTCGTCGTGATAAAACCGGGCGCCCGCGAACCGGGCCAGCGGCTCGAGGTCGATATGCGCGTCGTCGAACGCGTAATGCCCCGCGATCAGGCCGGGCAGCATTCCCGAATACGGCGCATGCCGATCCCGGCTAATGAGCGTCACGCGCACCCCCGGTATGGGCTTCATGCCGAAAGATCGCAGCACGGACACATGGGCGTGTCCGCCGCCGATTAAGACCAAGTCTTTAACAATAGGAACCGTAGGAGTTTGCACGTTTTGGGATTTTCCGATCCGACGAGAGGGCAAGGGCAGGAGGCGCGCGAAGCGGCCGCCGGCCGATCCTATGGAACGCCCCGCGCGGGATCAAGTGGGCCGATTCGGCCGCCGGAAACGCTATTCTTTTTACGGACAACCAAACATTAACAATTATACGGATATCATTGATTCTCTTGATGGAATCAGGGCAGAACGCCTTGACAGCACGTTTCGGAACGATCATGGTTCGGACTTCCGACACTCCCGAGTCGACAATCGGCGTCGGTTTCGACGCACAGAAAAACGTAGGGTCAACCGAGAAACCGTGGCCGAGACTCAACCTCATTCATTTTGGCGTTCCCGCGCGCTTTGGAACAGGAGCCGCGGCATGTTTTTAAGAGGCCTGCTGGCCGTCGGCGTGCTCTTGGCGTGCGTCATCGTTTCCGCCCGGGTCGTGTTGGATTTCCCGGAACGACCGGAACGCGACAGCATCGCCGGCGAAAAAAGCCCCAACCACTTATCGGAATCGACGCTCTCGAAGGCACCGATCTCGCTCGGCAATCCGGCGGCGGCGGCATCGCTGAAGGTGCATCTGCGCCGCCTCCCGCAAACCGACATCGTTCCCGACACGCCCTACCGCTACACGGTGCGCATACGCAACGGCGAAACCCTGTCGGGGCTTTTGACCAAAACCGGATTTACCCAGGCCGAGACCCACGCGGCAATTTCGGCGCTGCGCGTGCATTACGACCCGCGGCATATCGACAAGGGCCAGGAAATAACGTTGACCTTTCTGCCCGAACGGTCGGGAAAGGACGTCGGCACCCTGCTCGGATTAACGCTGGCGCCCGACCACACCCGCGACGTCGTCGTGCGGCGCACCCAATCGGGCGACTTCGCGGCATCGGTCGAAAAGAAAAGCCTCAACCACCGACACACCTTTGCCGGCGGAACGATTCAGCACAGCCTTTATATGGCCGGCAAAAAAGCGAACGTGCCGACCGCCGTTCTTGCCGAGCTGATTCGGGCCTACTCCTGGGACATCGACTTCCAACGCGACATCCACCCCGGCGACTCCTTCGAGGTTTTCTACGAACACCTTACCGACGATGAAAACAACTTCATTTACGCCGGCGATATCAAGTATGCCGTTCTGAAAACCAACGGCTCGACTCTGAAGATTTACCGCTATACGACAACCGACGGCACCACGGATTATTTCAACGAGAAGGGCAAAAGCGCCCGCAAGGCGCTTCTGCGCACGCCCATCGACGGCGCGCGGCTGTCCTCGCATTTCGGGCCGCGGCGCCATCCGATCCTGGGCTACACCAAAATTCATCAGGGCGTGGATTTCGCCGCCCCCCAAGGCACGCCGATTTATGCGGCCGGCGACGGCACCATCGTTAAGATCGGCCGCAACGGCGGATACGGAAAGTACATTCAAATCCGCCACAGTCGCGGCCACGCCACCGCCTATGCGCACATGCGCGGCTTCGCGCGCGGCCTTAAACGCGGTAACCGCGTGAAGCAGGGTCAGATCATCGGCTACGTCGGCACCACCGGGCGATCGACGGGACCGCATTTGCATTATGAAATTCTGAAGGCAGGCCGGCGCGTCAATCCGATGAAGATCCGCATGCCGTCGGGACAACAGCTTGCCGGCGCCGAGCTGAAACGGTTCCGAACGGCCAAGGATTTCACCGATCGCCGGATTGCCGCGTTGCGGCTCGAATCGAAATTGGCCGACAGCGCGCAAACCGAGCGCTGATTCCTCGCCTCTCCTTATGATTCCCGGGTAACATCTCCGTCTCATCCTCACCCTTCGACAAGCTCAGGGTGAGGCTATGGTAAATCATAAGGAATGCCTCATCCTCAAACGCATGCGTTTGACCTGTCGAAGGATGGACATTCCGTTCCGAATTTCAAAGCGAGACACAGCCGATTCCCGGTTGCGCACGGCAGGACCGTCTCCTACGGTGGATGAAGCCGCCATTGTTACGAAAGCGCGATGATCCCTTTTAGAACCGACGCTCCGTCTCACGGATCTCCCATCGTCACGATGACCTTCATCGTCGCCAACGTCGCGGTATATTTCTACCAACTCGGCCTGACGCCGCAAGCGGAACTGTATTTCATTTACACGTATGCGCTGGTGCCGGCGATCCTGAGCGATCCGACGGTCATCGAACAAACGGGCCTCGGCACCAACCCCTACCTGACGCTGATCAGCAACACGTTCATGCACGCGGGCGCATTGCACCTGATCCTCAACATGTGGACACTGTGGCTGTTCGGCGGCCCGCTCGAGGACCGCATGGGCCGACTCCGGTTCACGATCTTTTATTTTCTGTGCGGGGCGGCCGGCAGTTACGGCCATTATATCTTCAATGCCGACTCGACCATTCCCGCGCTCGGCGCCTCGGGCGCCATCGCCGGCGTGCTCGGCGGTTATACGTATTTGTTCCCGAAAGCGCGCGTTCACCTGGTTCAGCCGATCTTCTTCTTTCCGCTGATTTTCCGCCTGCCCGCCCTCGCCTATACCGTCATCTGGTTCTTCTTGCAGGTGCTCGAGGGCGCGGTCGAACTCGGCACCCGAAAAGAGGGCGAGGTCGGCGGCATCGCCTGGTGGGCGCATATCGGCGGGTTCGCCGCCGGCTTACTCCTGGTTTGGATTCTGTGCCGCGCCACGCCGCCGCCGTCCGCTTCGGACGGCACGCCCACACCGGGCCGCTCGCGCATTCCCTCGTCAGGCGGCATGCGCGGACCTTAGGGTCCGGACTCAATTAATCTGTCGTCGGCGTCATCCCGGCCGCGACTTTCCTCCAAATTCCCGATTTGGAAAGCAAAGTCAGCAGGCCGGGATAACAATGGAGTCCGGACCCTAAAGCGCGGCGCGTTTATAGGGAGTCGTCACCCCCGCGCAGGCGGGGGTCCATGGTGCGGAAAAGATGGATTCCCGCCTTCGCGGGAATGACGGGATGACAATTGCCAACCATTTGGCATGGGCCAAAATGGAGTACAGACCCTAATTACGCCGCCTTGGCCTCAACGCCGTTGATGGTGAGGCCGTCCTGGCCCGCCGATACGGTCACGGTCTCGCCGTCCGCGACCTTACCTTCGAGAATCATGCCGGCGAGCGGATTTTGCAGGCTGCGCTGGATCACCCGCTTCAAGGGACGGGCGCCGTAGGCCGGATCGTAGCCGGCATCGGCGAGCCAGGCTTTCGCCGCCGTGTCGAGGCGCAACGTCATCTTGCGGTCGGCCAGCAGTTTCTCCAGGTAGCCGATCTGGATATCGACGATGCCGTCCATATGCGCGCGCGCCAAATGATGGAACAGGATGATCTCGTCGAGCCGGTTGAGGAACTCGGGCCGGAACAAACTCCGCACCTCGTTCATGACCAGATCGCGCACCTCCGATGAATCCTGGCCTTCTTTTTGATCGGCCAGGTATTGCGCGCCCATGTTCGACGTGAACACGATCATCGTGTTCGTGAAATCGACCGTGCGGCCCTGGCCGTCGGTCAGGCGGCCGTCATCGAGAACCTGCAACAACACGTTGAACACGTCCGGATGCGCCTTCTCGACCTCGTCGAACAAAATCACCTGGTACGGCCGGCGGCGCACGGCTTCGGTCAACGCGCCGCCTTCGTCGTAGCCGACGTAGCCCGGCGGCGCCCCGATCAGGCGCGCGACCGCGTGCTTCTCCATGTATTCCGACATATCGATCCGCACCATGGCGCTTTCGTCGTCGAATAGAAATTCCGCCAAGGCCTTGGTCAGTTCCGTTTTGCCGACGCCGGTCGGGCCCAGAAACAGGAACGAGCCGATGGGCCGGCGCGCGTCCTGCAGACCGGAGCGGGCGCGGCGCACCGCGTTGGAGACCGCCGAGAGCGCCTCCTCTTGGCCGATCACCCGCTTGCGCAGATTTTCCTCCATGTTCAGAAGTTTCTCGCGCTCGCCCTCGAGCATCTTGTCGACCGGGATGCCGGTCCAGCGCGACACCACCGCCGCGATATGCTCGGACGTCACCGCCTCTTCCACCATGGTGTTGCGTTCATGGGTCTCGGCATCGTTCAACCGCGCCTCGAGCTTGGGAATCACGTCGTATTGCAGTTCCCCGACCTTTTCGTAGGCGCCTTCGCGCATGGCCTTGTCGACCGCGATGCGCGCCTGATCGAGCTGCTCCTTGATCTTTGTGGCATCCGCCAACGCGGATTTCTCCTTTTGCCACTCTTCGGTCAAAGCCCACGAACGGCTTTCGAGATCGGTCAGTTCCGTCTCGAGCGCCTGCAGGCGTTCCTTGGATGCCGTGTCGGTTTCCTTCTTCAGGGCCTCGCGCTCGATCTTGAGCTGGATGATGCGCCGGTCCAACTCGTCGATCTCCTCGGGCTTGGAGTCCACCTCCATGCGCAAGCGGCTCGACGCCTCGTCCATCAAATCGATGGCCTTATCGGGCAGGAAACGGTCGCTGATGTAGCGGTTCGAGAGCGTCGCCGCCGACACCAGCGCGGAATCGTGAATCCGCACGCCGTGGTGCATCTCGTACTTTTCCTTCAACCCGCGCAGGATCGAAATGGTATCCTCGACCGTCGGTTCGGGAATGAAGACCGGCTGGAACCGCCGGGCCAGGGCCGCGTCCTTCTCGACGTGCTTGCGGTATTCGTTCAGCGTGGTGGCGCCGACGCAATGCAATTCGCCGCGCGCCAGGGCGGGCTTCAAGAGGTTCGAGGCATCGACCGCGCCCTCCGCCGCGCCGGCGCCGACGATGGTGTGCATCTCGTCGATGAACAAAACGAATTCACCGGCGCCGGCGGTGATCTCGTTCAAGACGGCCTTGAGCCGTTCCTCGAATTCGCCCCGGTATTTGGCGCCGGCAACCAAGGCGCCCATGTCGAGCGCCATCAGTTTCTTGTTCTTCAGGTTTTCGGGCACATCGCCCTTGATGATTCTCTGCGCCAGGCCTTCGACGATCGCGGTCTTGCCGACGCCGGGCTCGCCGATCAGAACCGGGTTGTTCTTGGTGCGTCGCGAGAGCACCTGGATCGTGCGGCGGATTTCCTCGTCGCGACCGATCACCGGATCGAGCTTGCCTTCGGCCGCCTGCGCCGTCAGATCGACGGCATATTTTTTAAGCGCATCGTAGGACTCTTCGGCCGACGCGCTGGTCGCCTTGCGCCCTTTGCGCACGTCTTCGATGGCTTTGTTCAGATTCTGCGCCGTCAAACCGGCATCGCTCAAGACCTTCGCGGCCGGCGTGCCGACCGCCAGGGTCAACGCCAGCAACAACCGCTCGACGGTGACGAAAGAGTCGCCCGCCTTCTCGGCCAACTGCTCGGCCTGCTCGAAAAGCCGGGCGCTTTCCTGCGCCAGATAAATCTGCCCGGCGCCGGCGCCCTCGACCTTGGGCAGCTTGCCGAGTTCCGCTTCGCACCCTTGCAACGCCCGTTTGGGATCGCCGCCGGCGGCCTGCATCAAATTCGCGGCCAGCCCTTCCTTGTCGTCGAGCAGGATCTTCAGAATATGAAGCGGCGTGAGTTGCTGATGGCCCGTACGCTGGGCCAGGGTTTGCGCGGCTTGAATGAAGCCTTTCGAACGTTCGGAATATTTCTCTAAATCCATTTAGCCGATCCTTTCTTCGCCGGAGTCTTTACGCCTTTGGAGGACGAACGAAACCCTCCGGCGCCCGCCGGAAAACGTCCGGTTTGAACGTACCGCTAAAATATGGCTTGAAAATGGAATGACGCAAGCGACGCGGGAAAAGAATCGCTTTTTCCGCGACGGGGAAGCCCCATCGGCGCCGCTGCTGTCGGTAACGTCTGCTCGGGAAATGCCGTGCGGGGCGCTATGCCGCGGGCTGGTCTTGCTGCTGATCCTGCTGCTGATCCGGCGCGGAAACGTTTTCGTCCCCGTCCGAAATCTGCACCTCGACCGCCTCTCCCTCGGCTCTGCCGTCCTGGCCTTCCGGACGGGCGGCGCCGTTCGCGCGGCTCTCGACACTCAAGATCCGAAAATAATGTTCGGCGTGCTGAAAGAATCCCTCGGCCGCTACGCGATCTCCCGAGGACACGGCATCCCGGCCCAACGCCTGATACTTGTCGTATACCTGTTGTGCCGTACCGCGGATTTTGCCATCCGGACCACTGCTTTCAAAGCTCTGGTTTCTGCCCGAATGACGTTTCCCGTTGCCGCGTGAGCGCGGCCGTCGTTGATTTGGTTTCATGGTTCCTTTTTCGTGGCCCGTTTTGGTTTTTTGCTCAACACACACGCTCCCCAACGAGCGAAAACCGCAGGATCAAAATCCAATTCTCGATTTCGATTCAGGGTAGGGAGCGAAAGCGTGTGAAAGCACCCTAAAGGTGCGTTCCCCCGTGGTCCTCAGACCACCCAGGTATTCAACTTAGTCGGCTTTCACGGTCATTCCAACACTTTTTTTACTTTCCCGGCGGCGCCGAAAAGAAAAATTACCGGTCGGTTTTCCGGGCCACGACACAGCGCGGAATTCCCGATAAATCGTCTTTAATTTCAACAACTTGCAGAAGGCTTTCGGCGAGAATTCCGGCGACGCACGCGGCCTGTCCGGCGCCGACCTCGAACAGCGCGCGACCGTCCCCGGTCAGCAACGGCGCCACGCGCGGCGCAAGAACGCGATAGGATTCGAGGCCGTCGGCACCGCCCGCCAACGCGTCCCGCGGCTCGAATCGCGACACCTCCGGCATCAACACGTCGATGTCGCCGGCGGGAATGTACGGCGGATTGCACACGATCGCATCGAAGCATCCGGCCACGCCCCGCGCCCAATCCATGGCAACGAAATGCGCACGATCGGACAAACGCAACTTAAACGCATTCTCCCGTGCGACCGACAAAGCCGCGATGCTGCGATCGATCCCGACGCCGGTCGCATTCGGATATTCGTCCAAGACCGACAGCAACAGGCAGCCCGAACCGGTACCGAGATCGAGCACCCGCAGGGCCGCCGCCCGCTCGGGGAAATGTTCCGATACCGCCTCGATCAGCGTTTCCGAATCGGGCCGCGGCACCAAGGTTGCCGGCGACACCTTGAACACGTGCTTCCAAAACCCCCGCTCGGAAAGAATATGCGCCATCGGCTCACGGCTCAGACGCCGCGCCATCAACGCCCGCAGGCGGCGCTGGTCCGCGTCGCTGAGGGGGCGGTCGCGTTCCGTCAGGACGCCGTAATCGCCGAGCGCAAGAGCCCGCTCGACCAGAAGCCGGGCATCGAGGCGCGCGGTTTCGATCCCGGCCCGGGCCAAGCTGTCACGCGAGCGGTCCAAGGCGTCGGCGACGTTCATGCCCGCTATTCCACCTCCGCCAGACGAGACGCCTGATCTTCCGACGTCAGGGCATCGATCAGCTCGTCCAATTCGCCGTCCATGACCCGGTCCAGCTTATGGAGCGTCAGCCCGATGCGATGATCGGTTACCCGCCCCTGCGGGAAATTGTAGGTTCGAATGCGCTCGGACCGATCGCCCGATCCGACCTGGCTTTTGCGGCTCGCCGCCCGTTCCGCCTCGCGCTTCTGACGTTCGTGCTCGTAAAGCCTGGCCCGCAAAACGCGCATCGCCTTGGCCCGGTTTTTATGTTGCGATTTTTCATCCTGTTGGCTGACCACGATGCCGCTCGGAACGTGGGTGATCCGCACCGCCGAATCGGTCGTATTGACGGATTGGCCGCCGGGGCCGCTGGACCGGAACACGTCGATGCGCAGATCGCTTTCGTTGATATGGATATCGACGTCTTCGGCCTCCGGCATGACCGCCACGGTCGCCGCCGAGGTGTGGATACGGCCGCTCGATTCCGTTTCGGGCACCCGCTGCACGCGATGCACGCCGGATTCGTATTTGAGGCGGGCGAAAACGCCGCGCCCCGCAATGGAGGCGATCGCTTCCTTGTAGCCCCCGATTCCGGTTTCGTTGACGTGAATGACCTCGAACTTCCAGCCCCGATTTTCGGCATACCGCTGATACAAACGGAAAAGGTCGGCGGCGAAGAGCGCGGCTTCCTCCCCGCCGGTTCCGGCGCGAACTTCCAGGATGGCGTTTTTCTCGTCCGCCTCGTCTTTGGGCAGCAGCAGCTTCACGCCATGCTCGAGCTCCGGCAATCGCTCCTCAAGCACCGCCAACTCGTCTTCCGCCAAGGCGCGCATTTCGGCGTCGTTCCCGGGGTCCTCGATCAGCACCTGCAGATCCGCGACCTCGGCCCGGACTTTCTTGAGGCTGTTGATCGCCTCGACGACCGGCGCCAGATCCGAATATTCCTTCGACAGCTTGATGAAATCCTTGGACGCGGCGACGTCGGTCTGCGTGAGCTTATGGCCGAGCTCCTGATGACGGGCGACGACTTTGTCCAGATTTTGCTCCAGACTCACTTTTTGTCCTCTTCGTGATTCGGTTGCGAATCCGCCTGCCCGTCGAGGGCGAATAATTTTTTGACCGCGCGTTCGAGCGAGCCCCACACGGCGCTATTCGATTTTTCCGCGGCCGAACCCCGGATAACCTCGCTCGGCACATGCAACAGACGGTTGATCAGCAGTCGCGTCGCCTTTTCGGCATCGCCTCCCGAATCGGCCAGGGATTGGCGGCGCACATCCTCGAACCGGTCGCGCAACATCGACAAAACAGGCACCGCCATGCGTTCGGCGCGATCGCGCGCAAAGGCCGCCACTGCGGCTTCGATGAGGGCGTCGGCTTTTTCCGCCTCGGCCTCTCGTTCGGCCCGACCGGCCATGGCGAGTCGCTCGAGATCGTTCAGATCGCAGACGAAGGCGTCATCGAGCCGGCTGACCGCCGGTTCGATATCGCCGGGGATGCCGGTGTCCACCAGGAATATAGGCTTGCGGCGGCGCTTCGCAAGCGCGCCCCGGACCAAATCCGCGTTGAGAATATGATGGCGCCGCCCCATCGCCGCCAAAACGATATCCGCCGCCGCCAACGATCCCGAAAGCGATTCGAACGGCGCCACATGGCAATTCAGATGCCGGGCCATGCCCTCGACGCGGATCTGGCTCGGGTGCGTCAGCGTTATATGCGACACGCCGCCATCGTGCAGCGATTCGGCGATCAAGGCCCCCATCTCGCCGGCGCCGATAACCAGCGCCGTGCAGCCGGAAAGATCGCCGTGAAGATCGCGCGCCAACGCCACGGCGGCCGCCGCGATGGAAACGGGGCGCTCGCCGATCAGGGTTTCGGTTCGCACGCGCTTGGCGGCCTGGTACGCCGCCTGCAGAAGCAATTCCAATGCGGCGCCGATCATGCCGCAGGTTCGCGCCAAACGATGCGCGGCCTTGACCTGCCCCAACACCTGCGGCTCGCCGACGATTAGGCTGTCGAGCGATGCCGCCACCCGAAACACCTGGCGCACGGCATCGGCATCGGACAAGACGTAAAGCTGATTGGCCAGTTCGGCGGGCATCATCCGGGCCTGCTCGGCCAAAACCTCGATGATCCGCGTGGCCGTATCGTCGCCTGCCCGATGGACGGCCTGCACCTCTACTCTGTCGCACGTCGAGAGCACCAAGGCCTGAAACACGCCGCGCGCGCGCAACCGCTCGAGCAGGGCCGGCAGATCGGCATCCTCCACGAATAGGCGGTCGCGGACCGTCATCGAACTCGTCCGATGACTGGCCCCGACAACCAACGCCTCGCGTGCTTCGAACGCCGTTTCCGTCATATCCTTAAGGCCGATACGTCTTCAGATGCCCGGCAAGACCGTCCAACGAAACTTCCCTTTGCTCGCCCGTCGTCATATCGCGCACGGTGGCGACGCCCTTGGCCAATTCGTCCTCTCCCAGGATCACGGCCGCGCAGGCGTTCATCTTGTTCGCCCGGTTCATGCGCTTGCTCATGTTTCCCGAATACCCGAGCTCGACGGCGAATCCTGCGCGCCGCAACATGTGCGCGATCACCGCCGCCCGGTTTTTTTGCGCCGCGCCGACCGGAATGACGGCAATCGGCCGGTCCCGCACGTCGGGCTCGTCGATCATCATGGCCAGGCGCTCGACCCCGGCGGCCCAGCCGATGCCCGGCGTCGCCGGTCCGCCCATCAATTTAACAAGGCCGTCGTAGCGCCCGCCGGCTAAAAGCGCGCCCTGCGCGCCCAAGGCCCGGGTCGTGAACTCGAAGGCCGTATGGCCGTAGTAATCCAGGCCGCGCACCAAATGCGGATTGACGGCATAAGCGATGTCGAGCGCGTCCAGTCCTTGGCACACTGCGTCGAAAAACGCCTTGGACTCATCGTTCAGGCTGTCTTGAATCGTCGGCGCGTCCTTGACGACGGCGCGATCGCCCTCGTCCTTGGAATCGAGAATCCGCAGCGGATTACGTTCGAGCCGAAGGCGGCTGTCCTCGGAAAGATCCTTTTCATACACGCGCAGATACGCAACCAGCGTTTCGCGATACGCGGCGCGGCTTTCGCCGTCGCCCAACGTGTTCAGTTCCAGAGTGGCCCGGTCCGAAACGCCGAGCGCGTCGAGGATATGCGCGCCGAGCGCGATCACGTCGATATCGGCCTGCGGATCGGCGACCCCGAGCAACTCGACGCCGATTTGATTGAACTGGCGCTGACGGCCCTTCTGCGGCCGCTCGTAGCGGAACATCGGGCCGCGGTAAAAGACCTTGAACGGCACATGCTGCGCCAAGCCGTTCGAAATGAACGCCCGCGCCACGCCGGCCGTTCCTTCGGGCCGCAACGTGATCTGCTCGCCGCCCCTGTCGGTGAAGGTATACATCTCCTTCATCACGATATCGGTGGTTTCGCCGATCGAGCGGGCGAACACCTCGGTGAATTCGAAGATCGGCATCGACATTTCGGCAAAACCGTACCGCGCGGCGATATCGCGCGCCGTTTCCTCGACGCGGCGATGGCGCCGTTCCTGCTCAGGCAGAATGTCATGCGTGCCGCGAACCGGCTGAAGGCTTGCCATGTTGAAAATGAATCCCGCTACTGCGCGGCGACGGGGCGCGCCGACTCCGAAGCCTGGCCGTTCCCGGCGGTACCGCCGTAGCGTTTGGCCACGTAGTCGTCGATGATCCGCTGAAACTCTTCGGCGATGTTGGCGCCGCGCAGCGTCATCGCTTTTTTGCCGTCGATGAAAACCGGCGCCGTCGGCTCTTCGCCCGTTCCCGGCAGGCTGATGCCGATATCGGCATGCTTGCTTTCGCCGGGGCCGTTCACGATACAGCCCATGACCGCGAGATTGAGCGACTCGACGCCCGGATACCGTTCGCGCCATGCCGGCATTTGCGCGCGGACATACGCCTGAATTTTCGACGCCAGCTCCTGAAACACCGTGCTGGTGGTCCGCCCGCATCCGGGACAAGCCGTCACCAACGGCGTGAACGACCGGATTCCCATGGTCTGCAGAATT
Source organism: Rhodospirillales bacterium (assembly GCA_040904505.1). Classification (GTDB taxonomy): domain Bacteria; phylum Pseudomonadota; class Alphaproteobacteria; order Rhodospirillales; family CALINB01; genus CALINB01. The sequence continues at coordinate 12,545 of JBBDTH010000136.1, forward strand.
TGCTGGGCGACGATCACTTCCTGGGTGCGATCCCCGCCGGGTTCGGGAGTCAACGAAACGCGGATGGTATCGCCGATGCCCTGCTGCATCAAAATCGCCAGCGCCGCCGCCGACGCGACGATGCCCTTCGATCCCATGCCGGCTTCGGTCAAGCCGAGATGCAACGCATAATCGCCGCGCCGGGCCAACTCGGTATATACGGCGATCAGATCCTGAACCTCGCTGACCTTGCACGACAGAATGATCTTATCGCGCCCCATGCCCAACGCCTCAGCGCGTTCGGCGCTCAGGATCGCCGACTGTACCAAGGCCTCGTGCATGATGAGTTGCGCTTCTTGCGGCTTGGCCGTTTTGGCGTTCTCGTCCATCAGATGCATCAACAGTTCCTGATCGAGACTGCCCCAGTTCACGCCGATCCGAACCGGCCGGTCGTTTTTCAGCGCGATCTCGATCATGGTGGCGAATTGCGTATCGCGCTTCTCGCGAAAGCCGACGTTGCCGGGGTTGATACGATACTTGGCCAAGGCCCGCGCGCACGCGGGGTACTTGGTCAGAAGCTTGTGACCGATATAGTGAAAATCGCCGACCAGCGGCACGTCGATTCCCCTCTTGTCCAACGCCTCGCGGATATACGGCACGGCTTGGGCGGACTCTTCGCGATCGACCGTGATGCGGACCAACTCCGACCCCGCTTCCGCAAGTGCCGCGACCTGCTCGATGGTGGATTTCGGATCGGCCGTATCCGTATTGGTCATGGATTGAACCACGACGGGGGCCTCGCCGCCGACCATCACGCCGCCGACCCGCACGGGCACGCTCTTGCGCCGACCGATCACCTGTAAAGCATTGGACATTACGATCGTCCTATCCCATTAAGCGGTGCGAGAACCGCACCGAGGTATCTATTTACCGGCGTTATGTGCCGATCCCGCGCCGCGCGGTCAAGGTTCGATTCCCGGTGCAAGGCCATGAACCGGTCATTCGACAACGGCTTTGCCCTGCTGCAGCCTCATTGCATCGAGCATGACGCTTCGGCGCACCGCCCCTTGCGGGCCGATCGGCGGCACGGCTTTACCGTCGACCAAAATCTCCAGCGCGCCCGCGTTGCCGGCCAGCAGCTTGAGCCCGCCACGGTTGGGCACGCGATAACTGTCCCCCTGGCGCAACAGCCGGGTCAGCAGCAATTGATTGGCGACGTCGTCGCGCACTTGAATCCAACTGTTCATCTTCGCGCGCAGCACGATCCGCGCACCTTCGTTCTCCACGCCGTATATCCGCCCGCCGGTCGCGCGCGCCGCAACCGTTTTTTCCGGTGCCGGTGCCGCTTGTTCTGGGGCCGGTGCCGCTTTTTCTGGGGCCGCGGCGTTTTCCGTCTTGGGCGCAGCCGCCTCGGCGACGGCATCGGAAGGCTTTTCGGTCGAAGACTCCCGGGGCGGGGCGGCGGCCGAAGCCGACTCTTCCGCCGTTTCGGTGCGCGCCGGTTCGGCCACGGCGGAAGGCGATGCCGCCGCCGGTGTCTCTGGCGCGGTTGCCGATGACGCGGCTTCCGAGGACGCGGCTTCGGGCGACGCGGATTCGGGCGACGCGACTTCGGGGGCCGGCGTCACGTTCGATGCTCCGGACGATTCGGCGGATGGATCGGCCCCACCGAGGGTCGCGTCGGTCGCCTCGGCGGAGTCCGGCGCTTTTTCGGTCTTCTCCTCTTCGGGCTTTCCCGCGCTCGCCGCGACGCCCGGTGGGGTGACGGGCATCTCGGCCGAGGATGAAACCGGCGCGGCCGCCGGCGCCGGCGCGGTCGCCTTGCGTTCCTCTTCGGGCAGCATTTTCGCCAAACGGTCCGGCAGCGGCGAAATCAGTTCGGCGATATAATTTTTCTCCGATGTGCCGATATACCACGCGCCATAAGCCAAGACGGCGATCACCACGCCGACGAACATCAAGGCGCCGGCCGGGATGCCCGACTCGGAAATCGGCGCCGGAAACTCGAGAGTGGGTTCGCCCTTCAGGGCCGCGGCCTCTTCCTTGAATCGACGGACGACTTCTTCCCCGTCGAGGCCGAGATGATCGGCATAGCTTCGAATGAAGCCGATGGCATACGTGTTGCCCGGCAAATCGTCGAAGCGGCCTTCCTCGATGTCCTCCAGGTAACGGTAGCGGATGCGTAAAATATTCGCGACGTCGCGCAAATCCTCGCCGATGCGCATTCTGGAGGCGCGCAGCATCGCGCTGACGCCGGAATCGCTTCCGGCCCGCTGTCCGGCGGATCCGGTATTGTCCTGATATGACTCGGCCTGCCGTTCGCTCATCACGTTCCCAGCATTACTGAATAATACGCCAACACGGGAGTTCAATCCGATCGCCCGGCCCCTCTGAATGCTTTCCGGATCATCTTGGATCACCCTTAAGCCAAACGGAACCGAAACCGCAACAGCGCATCCCGGCTCGCGCTCCGTTTCAGGGGAAGAATACACCCGACGCCGCGTTCGGCATTGTGCCAAATTATCAAGAAAATTCAAGGCCTAACCGCAAATCCTTCGCCCCGGAGGCGCTTTCAGGCCTCGATACCATGGTCGCGGGCATACGCTTTCAACGTTTCCCGGATGCTATGCTGCGGGCTATCCAACAAAGAATCCAGGAAAGCCCGCAACGGCGGCACCGGCAGACTCCGAATCATGGCCTTGACGGGACCGACGGACGAGGGGGGCATCGACAGGGCCTTAAACCCAAGCCCGATCAACGTCATAGCCTCGAGCGGGCGGCTTGCCATTTCCCCGCAAACGGTCACGGCGACGCCCGCCGCCCGGCACTCCGCAAGGATTTGCGCGAGAAGACGAAATACCAGCGGCGACAAGGGATCGTAGCGGCCCGACATCTGCGGATTTCCCCGGTCGCTCGCAAACAGGAACTGGAACAGATCGTTGCTGCCGACGGAAATGAAATCGACCTCGGCCAGTAGCGCCGGCAACTGAAACACCAGCGAGGGAACTTCCAGCATCACCCCCAGGGAAACCGACCGGGGCAGCACGGCGCCCGCCGCTTTCGCCCGGTCATACTCCATGTCGAAAAGCCGCCGCCCCTTGCGGTATTCCGCCACCTCGGCGACCATCGGGAACATCACGCGGAGATCCTGCCCCGAGGCGGCCCGGATCAGCGCCCTGATCTGCTGGCGCAACAACGCGGGCCGATCCAGGGCGACGCGCATGGCGCGCCACCCCATCGCCGGATTCTCTTCTTCGGCACTGTCCCAATACGGCAGGATCTTATCGCCGCCGACGTCGAGCGTGCGGAACGTTACCGGCTTGCCGCCCGCGATTTCGTAAACCTTCCGGTAAAACTCGACCTGTTCGACGACATCCGGATAATGCCGGCGGACCATGAAGGGGATTTCGGTTCTATAAAGTCCGATGCCGTCGATATTCGACTCCCGGACGTGGCCGACATCGATCAGCAGGCCGGCGTTGATTTGCACGCTGACGGATGTTCCGTCCAAGGTCATGGCCGGCTCGTTGCGCACTTCCGCATAATACGCCTGCCGGTCGGCCTGCTGCGCCAAGCTTTCGCCGAACGCTTCCAAAATACCCTGATCGGGACGGACGAAAACCTGACCGTTGTCGCCGTCGACGATGATCTGATCGCCGTCGCCCGCCCGCTCCAAAATGACCTTCACCCGGCCGACGACCGGAATATTCAAGGCGCGCGCCAAGATGACCACGTGCGATGTCGCGGAGCCTTCGGCCAGCACCAGACCGCGCAGCCGTTCTTGATCGTAGTCGAGCAACTCGGCCGGTCCCATGGTGCGCGCGATCACGACGGCGTTCTCGGGCAGCGTCGCCGGATCGAAGATATTGGGAACGCCCATCAGATGCTGCATCAGACGGTTTGCCAGATCCTCGAAATCCTGCACCCGCTCACGCAAATACTCGTCGGCGACCTGGCTCATGCGCGTGCCGATATCGTTACGAACTTTCTGCACCGCCGCCTCCGCGGTCAACCCGCTGTCGATGGCTTCTTCGATCCGGGACGCCCAGCCGGTATCGAGCGCGAACATGCGATAGGCCTCGAGAATTTCGGCGTGCTCGCCGCCGGCCTTGAACGGCGCCGACGACAACATCCGGTCCAACGCCCCGTGCATATCGGACAAGGCATTGTGCAACCGCTTTCGCTCCGACACCGGATCGTCGGCGACCGTTTGGTGCAAGACGAACTGCGGCTGGTGGAGAACGGCGGTCCCGATGCCGATGCCCTCGCCGAACTTCGTGCCGGACATGCGCGACGGCAGCAGCGCGTTCGCATCCGCGTGCAACAGCTCGTCGCGATTGACCAGCTCGCCGCCGGCGACCATTTCGGCCAGGACCATGGCGACGGTCTGCAGCACCTCCAATTCTTCATCCGTGTGGCGCCGATGGGTCCGGTTCTGCACGACCAGAACGCCCAAAACCCGGCCGTCGCGCAGGATCGGCACGCCCATGAGCGATTGATAAATTTCTTCGCCGGTTTCCGGGCGGAACGCGAATTGGGGATGGCTCTGCGCGTCGGCCAGCGCCAGCGGCTGCGCCTGGGCCGCGATATTGCCGACCAGGCCCTCGCCGACCCGCAAGCGGGTCTGGTGAACGGCGGCGGCCTTCAAGCCCTCGGTGGCGAACAGCTCGAGCACTTCGCCGGGGCGTAGGACGTAAATGGAGCACACCTCGGCCACCATATCGCCGGCAATGGCCGAGACGATGAGGTCGAGGCGTTCCTGCGCCGTTCCGGTGCCGGCCATGACGTCCCGGATTCGGGACAGCAGACGCCGCAGCGTTTTCGGGTTGGATGTAGCACGCATCGCTTAGGCTCCAAGCCCCTTTCTCGTATACGCCCGGCCTTGCCGTTTTCGAACCGCAGGCGGACGCGCCCCGCGGACGGCCTCGCTCCACGGAAACCCCGCCGGCCAGACCTGCCGCTCAAGTGCGTGCGAACCCTCAGTTTGCCGTAGTGTCGCTATTTTTTTTGTAAGGCTTGATTGCCTCTAGAATCTCATTCCCGGTCAGTCCGCGTCAAGGCCATAAGCGGCATGCAACGACCGCAAGGCAAGCTCGGTGTATTCCTCGCCGATGAGGACGCTCACTTTGATCTCCGAGGTCGAGATCACCAGGATATTGATCCCTTTTTCCGCCAACGCCTGGAACATCCGCTGGGCCACGCCGGCATGGCTGCGCATGCCGACGCCGACGACGGATATTTTCACGACGTTGGGATCGGCCAGCAATTCGGCGAATTCGAGATCGGCCCGCTTGCCCTCGAGAACGTGTTTGGTTCTGTCCAGATCGTCCTTGGGCACCGTGAAGGTCAGATCCGTGGTGCGGCCGTCCGCCGACACGTTCTGCACGATCATATCGACGTTGATGTTCGCCTCGGCCAAGGGGCCGAAAATATTCGCGGCCACGCCGGGCTTATCCGCGACCCGCGTGAGCGTGATTTTCGCTTCATCGCGACTGTAGGCAATGCCACTGACAATTTCTTTTTCCACGATTTCGTCCTCATCCACGACGAGCGTTCCCGGCTCGTCATTGTAACTGGAACGCACCTGCACGCGAACGTTCCAATTCATGGCCAACTCAACGGAACGCGTCTGCAGGACTTTCGCGCCCAGCGACGCCATCTCCAACATCTCTTCGTATGTGATCTTGTCGAGCTTGCGGGCCTTCGGCACGATCCGCGGGTCGGTGGTATAAATACCGTCGACATCCGTGTAGATGTCGCATTGATCGGCTTCGAGCGCCGCGGCCAACGCCACGGCGCTGGTGTCGGACCCGCCCCGGCCCAATGTCGTAATGCGGCCGTCGGGCGCGATGCCCTGAAAGCCGGTCACCACCGCGACCTCGCCCCGCCGCACGTGCTCGAGGAGGCGCTCGGCCTCGATACGGTCGATCCGCGCCTTGCCGTGCGCGTCATCGGTATGAACGGGAACCTGCCAGCCTTGCCAGGACCGCGCCGGAACGCCGATCGCTTGCAAGGCCATCGCCACCAGCCCCGCCGACACCTGCTCGCCGCTTGCCACGACCGCGTCGTATTCGCGCTGATCGTGCAGGCGCTCGATATCGCGCGCGAGCGCGACCAGCCGGTTGGTCTCTCCGGCCATCGCCGAAACCACGACCGCAACCCGGTTGCCGGCATCGACTTCGCGTTTGACGTGCCGGGCCACGGCCTTGATGCGCTCGACATCGGCGACCGACGTACCCCCGAATTTCTGGACGATCAACATACCCACTCAACCCACTCGATAAAGCGCCGCGCCCGGCTCTAACCGGCGCCCAAAAGCATAAAAAAGATTTTTTTCCCCGGTTGCGGCGGCAGCGGGGCGTATACATACTCTTATCGGAATCAGGAGACAACCCCGCCTTGCGGGACACCGGATAGGGCCATGACCGCGCGCGCGACGAAAACCGAAACAGGCGTCCCCGGAAAGCCGGGAGGAACCGGGGGGACGGCGGCGCAAGACGAGATCGCCCGGTTCGGCGCCCTGGCCGACGGCTGGTGGGACCCGCACGGCAAGTTCCGCCCCCTGCATAAGCTCAACCCGACGCGGCTCACCTTCATCCGGAACCGCCTGATCGGCCATTTCAAGCTCGACCCCCAAGCCCCGGCACCGTTTAGCGGCCTCTCGCTGCTGGATATCGGCTGCGGCGGCGGCCTGCTGTGCGAACCCCTCCGCCGCCTTGGTGCTTGCGTCACCGGCATCGATGCCGGCGAGAAAACCATCCGCGTGGCCGCCCTGCATGCCGAGCAAAGCGGCCTCGATATCGAGTATCGCCGCATCCTGCCGGAAGACTTGGCCGATACCGGCGCGCAATTCGATATCGTTCTGAACATGGAAGTCGTCGAACACGTCGCCGACGTCGATCTGTTTCTGCGCTCGTGTTCCCGGCTGATCAAACCCGGCGGCGCCATGATCGTCTCGACCATCAACCGCACGATCAAATCCCTGGCGCTGGCGAAAATCGGCGCCGAATACATTCTCCGCTGGCTGCCCGTCGGCACCCACGACTGGCGGAAATTCGTCCGGCCCTCGGAACTGGCGAACGGGCTGCGTCCTGCCGGCATGGAGATCACCGCGCTCGAGGGCATGAGCTATAACCCGATTGTCGATACCTGGGCGCCGACGCGCGACCTGGACGTCAACTACCTGGCGCTGGCGGTTCACCGCTAACGCCGGTCATGATTGATTGGAAACACCGTTCGGTTCCGATCAATCATGAGACGCTCAAGAGCGCGTCGCGTTTATAGGAAGTCGTCACCCCCGCGCAGGCGGGGGTCCATGCCGCGGAAAGACGGATTCCCGCCTGCGCGGGAATGACTCGGGGGAATCAGCCGAAGACGCCGAGGAGGCGTCACCAGACGTAGGTGAGCAGCATCAGCGATTGAATCTCACCCGATAATGCTCCGGGTCAACTGCCGGTCGAACGATCTTCGGGAATCGTAAAGCCGGACGGATCAGCCGTTACGGCGGATTTTGGGCGGCAACCGGAAAATCTTGATGCCTTCTTCGCGCAAATCGTCCGTTTCATCGGACGTCGCTTCGCCGTAAATATCGCGCTCGTCGGTTTCGCCGTAATGGATGCGGCGCGCCTCTTCCGCGAAATGATCGCCGACATAATCGAAGTTCTCCTCGACATGCTGCCGGCTTTTTTCCACCGCCTGGAGAATTTGCGTCGCCAATTCACGCGCACGCTTCTCGGAAGAATCGCCGGCCGGCTGGGTCGAAACGTGCAAAGCCGTCAGCGCTTTCGAAACGCCGGTATCGCCGCAGTGCGGGCACGATACATCGCCCGACGCGCTCTGCTTGTCGTAGGTCGTGCCGTCGCGAAACCAAGCCTCGAATTCATGGCCATCGGTACATACGAGCTGATACAGAATCATCGTTCGGGCTCAAACTGATTGCTCAAACAGGCGGACGCCAACAGGGCGGAGAACCGTATATATATGCCGCGCCGACCGTTAACAAACGGAAAACGAGAACCGGCCCCGAATCGCCGCGGCGCCGGCCGGGAATTCCCCGATAAATCAAAGCGTTCAGGATATCTTCCGGTCGTGGTTCAGCGACGGAATTTTGCCCCGCGCCTTCGCGACCAGGGCCGGATCGATCTCGGCCATCACGATCCCGACCGCCTCGCCGCCGTCGGCCACGACCGCGCCCCAGGGATCGACGACGAGCGAGTGGCCGTAGGTTTGCCGACCCTCGGCATGATCGCCGGTTTGCGCCGGCGCGAAAACGAAACAACCGTTCTCGATCGCGCGCGCGCGCAACAGAACATGCCAATGAGCCTCGCCGGTAACCCGGGTGAAGGCCGCCGGCACCGTTATGAACACGGCCCCGGCATGGGCAAGCGCCCGGTAAAGATACGGAAAGCGAAGGTCGTAGCACACCGTCAAGCCGATTTTACCCCAAGGCGTATCGGCGACCACGACCCGGTCGCCCGGCCGGTACAAACGGGATTCGCGATAGCTTTGGCCGTCGCCGACATCGACGTCGAACATATGCATCTTGTCGTAGCGGGCGACGATTTGTCCCCGGTCGTTCAGCAAAAACGACCGGTTCGCCGCCCGGTCGTCGCCGATCTTCAAAATCAACGAGCCGATCAGAATCCAAACGCCGAGTTCTTGAGCCAACGCCTGAAACGCCTTGAGAAATTCATCGTCTTCCTCCAAGGCCATCTTTTCGCGCACGTTGCGCCCGCGCGGCTCCAGCATATTGACGGTTTCCGGCAACAGGATCAGCTCGGCGCCCCGGGCGTGCGCTTGCCGGACGAGATCGCCGACGGCGTCGATGTTCGGCGCAACGTCGCGAACCGAATTGGTCTGCACGCAGGCAAGTTTAAACGTATCGCTCATGGAAACTCCGGTTACTTTTCGGTCGGCTTTAACAGCGGGTCCAGTTTACCGGCGTGATCGAGAGCGTAAAGATCGTCGCACCCGCCGATATGCCGCCCGGCGATGAAGATTTGCGGCACGGTATAGCCGCCCTTGGCCCGTTGCAACATTTCCGCGCGCCGTTCCGGCTGCGTCATCAAATCGATTTCCGTAAACGCCGCGCCTTTCTTTTCCAGGAGATGCTTGGCGCGCGAACAAAAGGGACAAAACGGCGTCGTATAAATTTCCACTTCAGGCAACGATTCCACCCTTTCCGGAAACTGGCGCCCGACGATCAACGGCTCTCGGGCAACGGCCGCATAATTCGTGCCAGCGTTAACACGTCCACGGCGTCGGCGCCAGCACCCAACACGGCGCGCGCGCACGCGCCGACCGTCGTTCCGGTCGTCAGAACGTCGTCGATCAACAAGACCCGCCGCCCGGCGATCGAGGACTTACCGGACGCCCGCACCCGGAACGCGCCTTGCAGATTGCGCCGTCGCATGGCGGGACTCATGTGCCCGAGCGGCGCCGTGCGGCGGCGGCGCACGAGCACGTCCGGCGCCCAGGGACGTCCCGACAGCCCGGCCACGGCGGCGGCCAACAACGCCGCCTGATTGAACCGCCGCCGGAACAACCGGGTCCAGTGAAGCGGCACGGGCACGATCACGTCGGCTTGCTCCAACAGGTCTGCGCCGGCGCGCGCCATCCAGCGCGAGCGCAGCGGCAAATCCTCGATGATTCGTGCTCGAACCGCTTCCATGTTACAGAGGTTTCGACCGCGTGTCGCATTGGCCGTCGGGCGCATCACTTCGCCGCCTTCCGCGTCATCTCGATGCTCATCGACTGGAATTCCTTGCCGGTCTTGGGATCGGGGCCGAACATTTCCAGCGTCTTGGTGTT
>JBBDTH010000137.1:0-22071 GCA_040904505.1 Rhodospirillales bacterium
CAGATCGAGCGCGGACGCGCTCGAGGGCGATAGTAACAAGCCGGTCGCAAGCAGCGCGCTCGCAAAAACGCCGGTACATTTTCTCATCCGAGACATAATCTTACTTCTCCCATTGCTATGAAAACGATTGGCTCCGACGTAAGCGCGGCAGCAACGGGCATTCGAACCGTTCGCGATTTCGTCCCGGAACGATGCTGCAGCGACGGCGTCACGCCATTGGTAAACAGCCTGCCTCCGTACCTTCTGCAGGGTACTCCCGAACAATAGGCCCTCGGGGTTTTCCTGGAATTTTTGCGGTGTAAAACGATTGGAGTGTTTTTTAAGGCGGATTCTATCGTCCGCCGGCGGGTGCTCGATCCGATGCTTTCCGGGGGGGGCCGGTGCCTTCGTCAAGCCCGCCTCGATGATACTCCCGCCGGAGTTCGCCCGCGAGCCGCGCCTCATCACGAATTCGTGACGGCCGCCCTCGCCGCCGTGCCGAAAAGCTGGAAAAAAAGCCCGAAGTGGGGGACAGTCTTTTCCCACGCGACACGGGAACCGCAGTGCCGCCGCGCGCACCCGACCAAAACCGGCATCACCAAGGGGAGGATTAATTAAGATGAAACTCTTGCATTTCAACGATTTCGCTCTGGGCGTCCTGAAGGGCGACGCCGTCGTCGACATCTCCGCCGTCGTCGCCGACATCCCTCACCTGAGCCCGCAGGACCGCATCGCTGGTCTGATCGAGCGCTTTGCCGACTACCGCGGCAAAATCGAGGCCCACGTCGCCGAGCATGACGGTGTGCCGGTGAGCGGCGTGCGCATCCGCCCGCCCCTGCCCAAGCCCGGCAACATCGACTGCATGGCGGTCAACTACATGGAGGACGGCACCCGCGAAGCACCCGCGCCCATCAATGCGTTCTTCAAGTCCCCCAATGCCGTCATCGGCCACGGCGACACCATGGTGCTCGATGACATCCCGGCCAAGGTGTTCGAGGGCGAGGCCGAACTCGCCCTCGTGATCGGCAAGCGCGCCCGGCACGTTTCGGAACAGGACGCCATGGACTACGTGTTCGGCTACACCAATTTCATCGACGGCTCGGCCCGCGACCTGCCGCCCGCCGGCAACACCTTCTATCAGATGAAGGGCCGCGAGACCTTCGCGCCGATGGGCCCCTATCTCGTCACCAAGGACGAAATCGCGGACCCGCAGAAGTTGCAAATACGCCTCTGGAACAACGGCGATCTCATGCAGAATTTCAACACCGACGACATGGCGCACAAGATTCGCAAGTGCATCGCCTGGGTGAGCGCGATCCATACGCTCGAGCCCGGCGATATTCTCGCGACCGGCACCAATCATCGCGGGCTGCACCCGTTCATGGACGGCGACAAGATCGAACTGGAGATCGACGGGCTCGGCCGCCTCGCCATCAACGTCAAGGACGACCTCAAACGCACATGGGGACGCATTACGCGCCTGCAGCACACCGACAGCGGCGGCGAAGGCCGGCACACCCCGCAGGTGTCCGGCAAATACGCGCCGTAAAACGCCCGCCGCACGTTGCATCTTGACCCGCGCGCGGCATTGCTATCGGATTGGTTCATGAGCGAACCCCGAGACCCCATCCCGCGCTATCGGGAGCATGCCGGCGCGGCGATCCTCACCCAGGGATTCCGGCCGTTCTTCTTGCTTGCCGCGTTATGGGCGGCGCTGGCCCTGGGGATATGGATTTTATCGCTCGAAGGATGGCTTGGCGTTCCGTCCGTGCTCGATCCCGTTTCCTGGCACATCCATGAAATGCTCTACGGCTTCATCGCCGCCGCCGTCGCCGGGTTCCTCCTGACCGCCATTCCGAACTGGACCGGCCGCTTGCCGCTACAAGGCTACCCGCTGCTGCTTTTGGTGGCGGTTTGGCTGGCCGGCCGCATCGTCATGGCGGTGCCCCTGCCCGGCGGCGCCGTGACCGCCGCGGCGATCGATGGCGCCTTTCTGCTCCTGCTTTGGCTCGTCGTGATCCGGGAAATTCTCGCCGGGCGCAATTGGCGCAACCTGCCGATGGTCGCCGCGTTGTTGCTGTTGCTGATCGGCAATGTGGTGTTTCACCTGGAAGCCGTCGGGACGGTTGCCTTGGACGGTCTCGGCTGGCGCTTCGGCATCGCGGTCATGGTCATGCTGGTCGGGCTGATCGGCGGACGTATCGTTCCGAGCTTTACCCGCAACTGGCTGGTCAAGGAACGCCCCGACGCGCCGCTCCCGGCGCCGTTCGGCGGTTTCGATCGCATCGTCTTGCTCGTGACGCTGGCGGCGCTGATCGTCTGGCTCATCGCCCGGGAGATTCCGGCGGCGGCCCTGCTCGGCATCGCCGCGGGGCTGCAGCTGATCCGGCTCGGGCGGTGGCGGGGATGGCGCACCGGCACGGAGCCGCTGCTGCTGATTTTACACGTCGCCTATGCGTGGATTCCCATCGGCCTGGGCCTGCTGGCGGTTGCCGCGGGACACCCGGCGGTGACGGAAACCGGTGCCCTTCACGCACTCACCGCGGGCGCCATGGGGACCATGATCCTGGCCGTCATGATCCGCGCCACCCTCGGGCACACCGGGCGGGCTCTCGCGGCCGGCGCCGGCACCACGGCTATTTTCGGTCTCGTCACCCTCGGCGCGATAGCGCGCGTCCTGGCCGCGTTTTGGCCGGAGGCCACCCGGGAACTGCTGATCGCCGGCGGACTGACTTGGATCGCCGCGTTTCTCGGCTTCTGCGTCATCTACGGCCCGATGCTGCTCAAACCGCGCGTCGCCGGCACCGGCACGGATTAAGACCGCGCCGGGTTAACACCTCACCGTGTCGAACCCTAACGCCGCTGCGCCAACACAATATATTTAGCGATATTTAGCGGCCCTTGATCCATATCAATGCCCCGCCTACCTTAACCATTCAGACTCCATCAAAGCTGGCCTCCGGCTGTTCGGCCTCATGATCGGGCGGCAACACTGCTCTTTTGCGAGAAGGAAGCCATGAACGAAAGCCCTGTCTTCGACACCTCGGCGAAAACCGGAGAGCATACGACGTTTCTCTTCGTGCCCGGGATGGGCAGCGACCACTGCGCCGGGATTGTTTCGGAATCCATCCGACGACTGCCGGGGATTGCCGCGGTCGGCACGAACATCGCCAATCATCGTGTGACCGTTCGCTTCGATCCCGGGCAGGCGAACGCCGATGCGATCCGAAGCGCCGTCGAGCGATCCGGCTATGACGTCGGCGCTGTCGAGAAGTCCGCCGCGGCATCGGCTGCGTCCGGTGGCGATGTCGAAGAGCACTATCTGGCACAGGCATGGAAACGGCTCTGGATCGCGGCGATCCCGACCACGCTGATCATGCTGCTGATGGCGGTACATATGTTCTGGGTGCCGGTTCCCGGCTACCTCGTGCTCGTCGCGCTGCTGGCCTTTCCGGTCGTATTCACGTACGGCGGTTTTGCGACCCATCGTTCGGCCTGGCGCTCGCTGACCAACCGCACGGCCAACATGGACGTGCTGATCTCGATGGGCAGTCTGCCTCCTTACGTGATCGGCCTCGTCGGTTTTATTTATCCGATGACGTCGTTCATCGAGATGGCGGCGACGATCATGGCGTTCCATATGCTGGGCCGCTACCTCGAGACCCGCGCCAAGGGACGCGCCTCGCAGGCCATCAAGCGTCTGATCACGATGGGCGCCAAGACCGCATCGATCCTGCGCGACGGGAAGGAGGTTGAGACCCCCGTATCCGAGCTCCAGGTCGGCGATGTCATGGTCGTGCGGCCGGGCGCTAAGATGCCGACGGACGGTGAAATCGTCGAAGGCAACAGCCACCTGGATGAATCTATCGCGACCGGCGAGTCCGTGCCTGTCGAGAAAGCTCCCGGCGACGCGGTTATCGGCGCGACCATGAACAAGGAAGGAATGCTCAAAGTCCGCGCCACGAAGGTAGGCGCGGATACCTTTCTCTCTCAGGTCGTCCGTCTGGTGGAAGAGGCGCAGGGCTCCAAGGTGCCGATCCAAGAGTTCGCCGACCGCGTGACGGCGCGCTTCGTTCCGGCCGTGATTCTGATCAGTTTGTCGAGCCTTGTCATGTGGCTTTTGTTCGCGGACGGGCTTCGGCCGATCCTTGTGTGGGGTGCCGCCTTTCTGCCGTGGGTCGATCCCGCACTGACACCGCTCATGGTTGCGGTCCTGTCCGCCGTTGCCGTGCTGGTCATCGCCTGTCCCTGTGCGCTCGGCCTCGCCACGCCGACCGCGATTATGGTGAGCTCCGGCATGGGCGCGGAACGCGGCGTTCTCATTCGCTCGGGCGAGGCGATCCAGACCCTTAAGGACATCAAGATCGTCGTCCTCGATAAGACCGGGACGATCACCCAGGGCCGCCCGGCGCTGACGGACGTGAGCGTAGCAGAAGGTTTTGATGACGGTACTGTGCTGCGCGCCGCCGCGTCGGTCGAGGCCGGCTCCGAACACCCGTTGGGTCAGGCGATTGTCGCCGGCGCCAAGGGACGCGGCCTGGATGTTCCGCCGGTCGAGAGTTTCAAGGCGATCACGGCGCGCGGCGTCGAGGGGCGTGTGGACGGACGACTCGTCCGGGTGGGCAGCCGCAGGCTTCTGAACGAGTCGGGGATCGAGCTCGGACCGCTAGACGACGTGCTGACACGGCTGGAAACCGAGGGCAAAACGGCGATGCTCGTCGCCATCGACGATCGGGCCGCGGGCATCGTGGCGGTCGCCGATACGATCAAGGTGGATTCCAAAGCCGCCATTGCCGCTCTGCACGGGATGGGCATTCAAGTCGCGATGGTGACGGGCGACAATGAGCGCACGGCACGGTTCGTGGCTTCTCAAGTCGGCATCGATGAAGTGATGGCGGGCGTCCTGCCGGAAGGCAAAGTCGAAACCATCCGCATGCTTCAGACCAAGCATGGGAATCGGGTCGCGATGGTCGGTGACGGCATCAACGACGCACCGGCGCTCAAACAGGCAAACGTCGGTATCGCCATCGGCGCGGGCGCCGACGTCGCGATCGAGGCCGCCGACGTAACGCTGGTTAAAGGCGAATTGACGAAAGTCGTCGAAGCGATCCGGCTCTCCAAGGCAACGTTCAGAAAGATTCTTCAGAACCTGTTCTGGGCCTGGTTCTATAACGTCGCCGCGATACCGGTCGCCGCTCTCGGGCTCCTGCACCCGATGGTGGGCGTGATTGCCATGACCGCAAGCTCGCTTTCGGTAATCGGCAATTCCCTGCTGCTGAAGCGCGCCGGATTGGAGGGACAAAAGCCATGACAAACAATCGTCCGATGAACGGTCCAAGGGCAGAGGAAGAACCCAAGCGCTCATTCTGGAATACACCGGCCGGTTTCGTGCTGTGCGTATTCCTGGTCATTGCCGGTGCGCTGATCTGGATGGAGCATCGCGCCCACATCCTGGGCGCATGGCCGCTCCTGCTTCCGCTCGTTATCTGCGTGGGCATGCATTTTTTCATGCACCGGGGCCACGGCGGCCATCACGGATCGGGCGATGATCGCGATGAACGGTGACGTTCCCGCCTATGGTCTGTGGTTCTTGGCTGCCGTCAACGCGGCGGTCTTCATCCTGTTCGCATTCAGCTTCTTCAAGCCGAGGACGGCACGCGATTGGCGTTCGTTAGGGGCGTTTTCCGCTTTCATCGTCGCGCTGTTCGTCGAGATGTACGGCTTTCCGCTGACGCTTTACCTGCTCGCGGGCTGGCTCGGCAGTCGTTTCCCCGCGCTCGATCCGCTGTCGCACGACGCCGGCCATCTCTGGCCGGCGCTGTTCGGCTGGTCGATGGATCCGCATTGGAGCCCCTTCCATATCCTGAGCTTCATCCTGATCGGCGCCGGGTTCATCCTGATCGGCGCGGCTTGGCGCGTGCTCCACGACGCCCAACGGAACGGCACGCTGGCAACCACCGGCCCTTATGCGTGGGTTCGGCATCCCCAATACGCGGGATTTGCGCTGATCATGATCGGGTTCTTCCTGCAATGGCCGACGCTGATCACCGCTCTGATGCTGCCGATCCTACTCGTGATGTATTGGCGTCTCGCCAAGCGCGAGGAACGCGAGGTGAATGCGGAATTCGGCGAGGCGTACCGCCGATATGCCCGACGGATACCGGCCTTTATCCCGCGCCTTTTCGGAGCCGCGTGAGATGACCCCTGAATTTCCCCGCTTACCGGCACATTCAACCAAAAGCTCGCCTTTAACCGCTATCCGGGTTTGTTTCGGCAGGTGCCGTGACCCCCTCGTCGTCAGGGCGGAGGACCGGAAAAACCGGACCGAGATTTGATAAAATCGAGCACCCGATCGCCTTCACATCGAAGAAAGGAAACATGCCATGCAGCGTTTGTTTATACCGTTTAGCGGAATCCTCTTATCCTTGCTTTGGGCAACGCCGAGTATTGCTCAGGCGTACGGCGATCGCGACGGCTGGTGGCATCCCGCCTGGGGTTGGGGCCATATGATCTTCGGCGGCCTCATGATGATCGCTTTCTGGGGTGGGATTATCTTTCTTATCGTCCTGCTCGTGCGTTGGCTCGGCGGCGCGTCCGGCCGCGCCTCGACGACGCCCCGGCGAACTCCTCTGGAAATCCTTCAGGCGCGTTTCGCGAAGGGCGAGATCGATAAAGAGGAATACGAAGAGCGCCGGAAACTGCTGTCGGACTGAGGTTTCTCCGGTTTCCCTCGATATCCGGGACTATTTTTCAGGCCTGCAGCAACGAGCGCAACGGACGCACGCTTTTTAAGCGTTCGATGTGCCAAATCGTGTCGATCAGCTTATTGGCACGCGGGACGCCGAGGATCGGCACCGTCAAATCGAGCGCTTTCTCCTCGACCTCGGCCCGCGGCATCGGATTGGCCGGCGTGCCGCGCACGGCGCGGGTGTGGTGGCGCAACACGCGGCCGTCCTTGGTGGCGATTTCAAGAACGATCTGGCGCGGCGGCACCGCCTTGGTCAGCTTGGCGCGCGGCACGACCGTCATTTTCTTGCGCAGGGCCAGCACACGTGCGTTTTTCATGCGCGGGTAATCGTGCGCCGACGCGAAATCGACGCCGCCGTCGATCAACATGATCGCGAGCATGTGTTGAACGCAGATGTCCGGCATGTTGCGGTTATCGACGATATGGGCGCGGTCGTCCGGCATCTCGATGACGATGCGCTCGACGTCCTTGTCCGAAACGCCGTGTTCCTCGATCAGGGCGATGCCGGCATCGAGCACGGCCTGGATCGGCGAGCCGACGCACCATTTCTTGATGGTCGCCTGCATGATCTCGTAACGCTTGCCGAGATCCTTGGCGAGCTCGTCCGGTTTCGGATTCTCGCCGATGGCCGAATAGAAGTTGTTGTGGCCGGAGAAGACGTCGTCGACCCCGGTGAAGCCGGCGGCGACGAAGCCGGCCGCACTCACGCCGTTGCGCGCGCCCTGGCCCGCGAAATCGAACGCTTTTTCGATGTGCTCCTCGTCGCGGGCCCAGCAGTACAGCCCCGAGGCCTGCTGGCCGGTATAAGACAGCATGTGGCGGACCTGGCGCGGATCGAACTTGAACAGCAAGCCGGCCGCCGCCGCCGCGCCGAAGGCGGCGCCGAGCGTGTGCGTGCTGTGGCCGCCCTGGTACGTCTTGGTGATGCCGAGGGAGCGGTTGATACGGGCGCCGACGTCGTAGCCGAGCGCCACCGCGCGCAACAAGGCCTCGCCCGAACCGGCGGTCTTCTCGGCTACCGCCAGGGCGGCCGGAACGATGCCGCAGCCGGGATGAAACTTGCCCTCGAAGTGCGAATCGTCGGTCTCGTCGGCGTGGCCCATCATGCCGTTGGCCAACGCGGCGTTGACCGTCGTGGTCACGATCTTGCTGCCGATGACGGTCGCTTCCTTCGTGCCACCCTGGCCGCGGATGTATTTAATGGCCATCTTCCCCGGCTTCAGGCGCGAGCCCGAAATCATCGCGGCCAAGGTATCGAGCACATGATGCTTGGTTTTCTCCGCGACCTTGACCGGCAATTTGCGCGTGCCCGCGGCCGCGATATACCGGCTGAGCTTGTCCATCGGTGGGGAGATGAAAATTTTCTTTCTGGCCACGGGGTATCCTCTCTTTCATGCTTCGATTGACGGCGGTCGGACTCGCGCGCGTGAAATCCTTCCTGTGGATCGATTTTGGCCGAATGCCTCCGGGGTGACAACCTCGATCGCGCCCGAAACGAGACGGCGCCTGCCCGGTTGCGGCGCCCGGTTGCGGTGCCGAGTTGCGGCAACCGGGGCCGGCGGATATAAACGGCGAGAATTCAGGAGCATCGTCATGGCCGTTTTTCTGTCCGAAGCCGATATCGCCTCGCTCGTCACCATAAAGGACGCCATCGCGGCCGTGTCGGAAGTCTTCAAAATCCGGGGCGCGGGCGCCGTCATCAACCCGCCGCGCCAGCAGATCGATATTCCGGGAGGATACCTGCGCCTGACCTCGGCCATCGTCTCGCCGATGAAAAAGATCGCGGTCAAGGTGTCGTCCTCGATGGTGTTCGCGAGCGAATCGGGACGCGTGCTTTTACTGGTGAGCAGCGAAACCGGCCGGGTGGAAGCGATCATCGAGGTGTTCCGCCTCGGCGCTTTGCGCACCGCCGCGGCCAGCGGGGTCGCGACCGACCTGTTGGCCCCCCCGGACGCCGACTCGGTCGGCATCTTCGGCACCGGCCGGCAGGCGAAAACCCAACTCGCCGCCGTCTGCGCCGTACGGCCGATTAAACGAATCCTGGCGACGAGCCGCAACGCCGAACGCCTGGCCGCGTTCTGCGCCGAGATGACGGGCGAACTCGGCATCCCCGTGACGGCGGCGAACAGCCCGGACGATGTGTACGGCTGCTCGGTGCTGGTCGCGGCGACGACGTCGAAAGACCCCGTGATTTTCGGCCGCAACGTGCAACCGGGCACGCACATCAACGCCATCGGTGCCAACAGGCTGGAACGGCGCGAGCTCGACGACGCGGTGCTCGAGCGTTGCGCCGTCGTCACGGTCGACAACAAGGAACAGGCCGGGAAGGAGTCCGCCGTTCTGCTGCGGGCCATCGAAGGCAAGATCCTCTCGTGGGACGACGTGTCGGAACTCGGCGATCTCATGACGGCGGACGGCGACCAAGGCTACGCGGCGGCACGTCCGCCCGAGGCGATCACGCTCTACAACTCCCACGGCGTCGCCATGGAGGACGTCGCCCTGGCGACAAAAGCCTACGAGCTGGCGTTGGAAAAAGGCGTCGGCCTCGAGGTGCCGTTCACGCCGGATTGAGGGCGACGGAAACATTAGGGCGTCCGCCCCCTGCGTTTCCTCTCCTCCCTCTCCCAAAAAACGACAGCGACAATCCCCGCCCCCCGGCCCGCGCACATGCGATACCGCCACGGCTTAAAGTACGAGTCGTGCCGGCCGGAGCGTTATCGACCGGACCGTCAGCATAAATTTAACCGGCGGGGGAACCTCCAAACCCTTTCAAGTGTTTTGTAGAGGTGAATGTTCAATATTTAACGATTGGGAGTATCGACGATGAATTGGGATCAAATTAAAGGCAACTGGACGGAAATGTCGGGCAAAGTACAAAGCAAATGGGGAAAGCTGACGGACGACGATCTTTCGGTCATTCGAGGGCAGCGCGATCAGCTTGCCGGCAAGCTCCAACAACGTTACGGCCTGGCCAAGGAAGAAGCCGAGCGCGAAATCGCCAATTGGGAGAAGCAACTCAAGTAACCATCTGCCTAATTCTGGAACTTTTGCGACGGCGCGGCGTTAAGTCTACACGCAACTCGCTTTTCCGGGGTGTTGAGGATGGGTACGCTTCCGCGTGAACGCCTCGACAGCACGTTAGCTTTCGTGCGGAACGGCTATTCGTTCATTTCGAAGCGTTGTGAGCGGTACGGCTCCGATGCCTTCTTCGCCAGGCTTAAGGGTGCCGTGAATGTCGTGAACGCCGTATCCGCACGGACGGCGCGCAATCAATAATGGCCCGACCCTGTTTTTTCAATGTTTCCCCCCCAAGCATCGCCGGAACTTTCCGGGAGGCCCCGGCATTCGATGATGAACCCGAATCGGATTGAAGACAGCGAACGGACTCATCGCCTATTCGAGCACCCGTCGGACCGGCTTTCTTAAACGTTATTAACAGGTTACCCGGCTGGGATTTTTTCCCGGGAACTCATCCTGTTGCGGGAGCGTTCATTCAAGTATGACCAACAACGAATGAGTTACGATCATGAAAGTACGCAGCATATTTACGGCTCTTTCCGTGGTATCCCTGCTGACAGGCGCGGCATGCACGTCGACGAAAACCCAAGAAAGCACAGGGGAATATGTCGATAGCTCGATCATAGCCACGAAGGTTCGCGCGGCGATCGCCAAGGACAATCAATTGAGCATTTTCCCCATCGACGTCAAAACCTACAAGGACACGGTTCAGCTCAGCGGTTTCGTGAATTCCGCGGCGCATAAGCAGCGCGCTGAAGAAATCGCCCGTACCGTGAAGGGCATTCGGACGATAGAAAACGATCTTATCATCAAAAATTAAGGCCACGGACCATAAGCTCACGTGGCCTTGGCACGGTCCCGAGCGCGAGGGAGGCTCCGGACGAATGCCGGCGACTGACCTGCCTCGCTCACTCTTTGCCTTTAATCTTTATGCTCGATTCTCCTCCCATCCGGACAGACGAGCGGCCATCGACCGCCGTAGCTACGATTCCGACCAATCATGATTTGCTCTCGGGCCGCGACGGCCACCGTCAGCGCCGAAACAAGTGATGTCTCCTCGGGCTGTTCGTCATGATATTGAACAACGGCGTCCCCGCCTAAAAAGTTCCCGCCCCATGACGCATACGTGAACCGCGGATCGCCGACAATTCGACCCACGCCCTCAGTCCAATTTTTGTAAGTCCTTAATCTATGTTATGAGAAAAAAATAAATTTGATGCTAGGTATTTACTCATAATCAAAGCTTTTAAGTTTTTTCGATTCCACCAATGAGGGAAGGGGAGGAAAGGAAGAGGGTTTCAATGGCAAAAAAAGCTGCGGATCATTTTCGTTGGCAGTTGCTCGCAAACATTCCCTCTCTGCGCCGGTATGCGCGCACACTAACGGGCAATTCATACGATGCCGACGATCTCGTTCAAATGACCCTACTCCGCGCCATGGAAAAATGGCAAAGCTGGCGGCAGGGGACGAATCTAAGAGCTTGGCTGTTGACGATACAACGCAATTTGTTCATCTCCGGAAAAAGAAGAGAAAAACATACCATATACGTAAGCGATGTGACCGAACCTAAGCCTAACCTTAAAGAGCCGGTTAAGGCGGAAATGCACGTGATGCTGCAAGAGATGGAAGCGGCCATTGACCGTCTCTCCGACGAACATAAGTCCGTCCTCTTGCTGACCGCGGTCGAAGAATTGAGTTACGAGGAAGCCGCCGACGTTGCCGGCATTCCGATCGGCACCATTCGATCGCGCCTTTCCCGGGCGCGCGCGGAGATTCGGCTGACATATGCGGAAAGCCATCCCCGACCGGTCAGTTATCATGGCGGCTAATCAAAGCAGCCTCTTCATAATCCTTTAAGTCGCCTCCGTCGCATCGTACTTTTGGCACCGTATTGCCGCTTCCAAAAATTGCTTCTACGGAACAACGACTCCCGCCTTCGGAACATTTCATGATCATACGCACGAAAATTTCCGGCGGCGGGCGACGCCACTATTCGAGGATTTTCTCCTTCAGGGCCTGCACCACTTCATCGGGCCCCGTCTCGGGAAAAGCCCGCGCTTGATCGGGACCGAGGAGCCTTACGTTATAAAGTTTCTCATCCTCAAAACCGCTGCGCGAAATCGGGCTTTCATTGCCCAATGGCGGACTATCGGGCATTTCCCGGCGCTCCATGTCCGCGGCCACGAGGCGGGCATCCGCCGACGTCGGAGCCCGAACCACGACGTCTTTCCAGACGGGCCGGCCCAGCCAACGCGGGTCTTTTTTGGGAGCAACCGGCAGAATTTTCCACAACGCCATAGGTCATCCGTGAATTCGTTTACGTTCCGTTATCTATTCAAGCCCCGGCGGGGGATTTTTTGATTCCAATTACGGCTGCAGATACGTTGCTTGTCCTCATAAGCGTCGAGTTCGGCAACGTTTTTGGTCATTCGTGAGCCCTCATTTAAACATTCCTCTCCCCCTTATCTGGCAGTAACGCTTATTGGCCCCTCTAAGTTCCGGCGGGCAGGTGATCAATTAAAGTGCTTTCGCTTCTTAGTCGATCTCGGTCGAAGGTATGCGCAATTCCGCAACCAGGGGGAGATGGTCCGGTGCGACACGGGTGAGCGCGGTTTTGGGCACCTCGGCATCGCCGACCTCGAGCCGCGGGTCGACGAAGATATGGTCAATTCGAATCATGGAAAACCGACCGAAGAATGTGTCTCTCGGGCGGTGATTCTTGAGTACGCGTTGTACATCCTGAAAACGCTGCAGAACATTTCTATACGGGAGGGAAACGGGAATGGCGTTGAAGTCGCCGCAGAAAACGATCGAACTGGTGCACGCGGGGCGCGACAACCTCTCCGGCCCGAGGAGCGACTCCGATCCGCGCCCTTCGTTACGTTCTGTTCTCCCAATGCAAACCGTCAAAGATACTCTTGCGGCAATTTTGAAAACATATGCCACTAGAGGGAGATGCGTAAGAAGCCGCAATAAAATAAGTTAATTCAATACAGCCTCCGAAAGGCTATAAACGGAAAATGTTCGGCATCAGACAAACACGGGCGCGCGGATTCAAGTTGACTTTCGACCATACCGAGGACGTATTTCAAAAACGCGGCTTGCCTAACCGGACGGCGCCGGTGAATCCCGGATTTTACGTGTGCCCTATCGACCCTCCTCATCCGAAGAAATTTCGAAAGACCGAAGAAGCTCGACAAGTTCGGCAACGCGGCCCTTCGGCAAGGGACGTATATTGTTGATGAGAGCCTCGTCGTTGAACAACCAGGAATATGCTTCGCAAAGCTCTTCCTCATTTGCCGAGGCCTTGGCTATTTCCGCCGCCAAAGCATTATCTATAGGACCCAGCACTCTCGTGATTGCTTCCTTCGTCAACGCAGTCATTCGAACCTCCATCTCAAGCACCGGAATAGTGATTCCGGTACACCGTTCGACGTATGCCCTAATCCTTTCCCCGGCTTTGCCTGCCCGATCCGGATTTAGTATCCGGCGGACGGATTTTCAAACCGTAACGCGGCCAGAAATAAAGAGATGTTTGAAACGGCGGAAGAAGCACCGATGACGCCGACAAAGCGCTCCCCGGAAGTACACGGATCCGGAGCCGGCTGTTTCCGCCGGGATACCGCGCATGACGACGATGAAACGCCCCGCAATCTCAAACAACTTCTGGAGCGCATGACCTCGGCCGGCACTCCCGAGACGATTTGCGTCGAGGATATCCTGAACGCCGTCGGCGCGCGCGCCTTCGGTGCCTGCTTATTGGTTCCCAGCCTGATCCTGGTTTCGCCGGTCAGCGGCATCCCGGGGGCGCCGACCGTGGGTGCGATTATCATCGCGTTGATCGCGGGCCAGATGCTGTTCGGCCGGCGCACGGTATGGCTTCCCCAATACCTCATGCGCCGGTGTTTGCAACGCGGACAAGTCGAAAAAAGCGTAGCGTTTCTCGGCCCCGGCGCCCGGCTCGTCGATAAAGCGATCAACCCGCGTCTGGACGTGCTCACGCGAGGGATTTTTCGTCGGCTGATCGCGGCGGCTTGCGTTCTGCTCGCCCTCTGCATGCCGTTGCTCGAACCGCTTCCGTTTCTGAATTCCTTGACCGCGGCCTCCGTGGCGGCATTCGCCCTTTCTCTCGTGGCCCATGACGGACTCCTGGCGATCGCGGCCTTGGGGCTCATGGCGCTCGGGCTCGGCCTCGCCATAACCGGTTTTCTGTAACCGCCGGCCCGGACTCGCCCTTAGCGGGGGCTTTTCAAGCTGATCGGTTTCGCGGTTGACCGGCGGTTTCCGAGACGGTTCGGCCGATTTTTTCACGGATATCCCTCGGTTGGGCCTCGATCGCCCGAACCAACGTGTTCAGTCGGCGGCGCAGTTCGTAAACCTGATCGAGCAAACCGAGAACGACGGGCATGGCATCCGCTTCGATTTGGCATTCATGAACCATTTCCGAAATCAGCCGGACACGGGCGACGTCGATTTCGGTGAACCGGTAGCTTTCCCGGTGACGAACAGGAAGAACCCATCCGACTTCGATCCACGTGTGGAGTTCCTCCGCCTGGAGGCTGTCGATGATTTCGATGACGTCTTCAAAACTCAACATCATACCCCCTTCATGTCGCCGCGGGGATTATAGGGGTGGTCGGATGCCCACGATTCGACGAAATCCGATAATGTGTCGTCGATCTCGCGAGGCAGGACGACCTCGAGCGTAACGTATTGATCGCCGTAGTCTTTCGATTTGGGGTCTAAAATGCCGCGGCCTTTTAACCGGAGCGTCGTGCCGGTATTCGAGCCTTTGGGAACGGCCATCGAAACAGCGCCCTTAATCGTCGGCACGTCGATTTTCCCGCCGAGCACGGCTTCCCCGAGCGTAATCGGCACGGTGATGTGGATGTTATTGTCTTTGCGTTCGAATACGGGGTGGGGCTCGATATGAATTTCGATATAGGCATCGCCCGGCGGGCCGCCGCCCAACCCGGGCTGCCCCTTCCCCTTTAACCGCAGGGTTTGGCGGTCCAGCACGCCTTCCGGGACGGTTATGTCGAGAGCGACGCCGTCGGGCATGGTAACCCGTTTCTTGGCCCCGTTCGCCGCTTCCAAAAAGCCGATGCGCAAGGAGTAGGCGATATCGGCGCCGCGCATTTTTATGTGGCTTCTCCGGCCGTCACCCGTTTGCCGGAACAAGTCGGCGAAGATGTCGCTTTTATCGGCGAGGTCGGCGAAGTCCTCGTAGCGGGCATACTTGGCGCCGTCTTCCGCATCGGCATGGGCACGATAGAACGATCGTTCCGGTTGCTCTTGTCCGCCGGCGTCGATCTCGCCCCGATCGTAGCGCCGGCGTTTATCCGGATCTTTCAGAATCTGATACGCGGCGGAGATTTCCTTGAAGCGGTTTTCGGCCGTTTTATCGCCCGGATGCAAATCCGGATGGTACTCTTTCGCGAGCCGGCGGTAAGCGGTGCCGATCTCTTTATCGGTGGCCGTGCGCTCGATCCCGAGCGCGTCGTAGGGATCTTTCATGGCGAGGCCGTTTCTCTTTATGTTCTCGTTATTTCTCCGTTATTTGCGGGCGCGATACACCAAAAGAGACCGCCTTTCGGAACCGGTCCGCATCCAAAGGCCGGCTCTTACTTATACCTGGTTATACCTGGCGAAGCCGTTTAATCACGTTTGCGTTTCTTGCGATATTCACCCGAGTGGAATTCAACATCAAGCCTTTCCTTTTCCTTTTCATCTTTCAAGAGACGAATTTCTATTTTAGGCGCTTCCGCGCGCTTAAAAGGAAAGATATAGGCAAAGGGCGTTCCGGCGAAAACCGTTTCTTCGCTACCCGGTTCACGGGTCCATCGACAAGGAAGGTGGCTCTTATGATAACGATCAGTGTGAATGATGCCCGCAATCGGTTCAAAGGGAAGCGTCCTGCTGTGGTGAGTTGCCGGCGTGATATAAATCGACCAACCCTCATCGGTTTCGACCCACCAAGGACTTACCATCTTCGGTAAAGCCTTCATGCCGAAAGTTCCCGGCATGCCCACGGCTTGACCGGCGGGATGCCATTCCACCTGGAAGATATCCGGCGCGCACATCGAAAATACATCGAGAGAGTCGGGATCAGGCACGGGATTGTCATTCCGATCCGCGGAGCATCGAGTCAGGCTAACGGTGCACCACAAAGGCAGCATGATGGCGGTATCGTAAAGATCGGTAAAACCGGGACAAACACGCACGGTTTTGAATTCTGAGGCATCTTCTATTATGCCCTCGCCATCCACTTTAGCGGGAATGCGGCTGAACCATTCAGGGGTTACTCTACGAGGTTGCAACTGCGGAAACTTGAGAAGAGCTTCGCAGTCGGTTGAGAACCGGATCGCCATCTATGGACCTTTCTCCCAGTACGTTTTTATATATCGATACCGATACGTCCCTGTTGACCGTCGGCCCGGTTGACCGCCGGTCTAACCGGCAGACTAGCCATTCGGGGCCTTGACAACAAGTCGAGAGCGGATCGGCGCAAGCAGAGCACTCCGCTTACCTTGCGGATCGGCGCCGGAAGCGTACTTTCCGCTTTTTCCAGGAAATGACAATGCCGGTGACGGATAGCATGGCGGCGAGAAGCCTCATGCCGGTCATGGACAGCTTGAAGGGAATGCCCCTGAGCGGCGGCATGGAATGTAGCGCGTCGTACATGACATAGAGCGTCATGCCACCGCCGGTCTCGCGGACCACCGGGCTCGAGGGCAAATACCACGAACTGACGGGCAGCGTGCTGCCCTAGCGCCGACGAGGCCCTGGCCGAGGAACGCCTGAACGCCGCAGCAGAAGCCAGAGCCAAGACCTGGTGGATGGGCGCATCTCGGCGTAGCCGCCGCTCATATGTGGAACCTTTGTTTCTGACGCCGCGTTAATCTGAGGGAACGGGTTAGCGTGATGCGCCCGGCGAGACGTTTGACCAGGCGGGAGAATTCAGATGAGTAAGAAGTCGAAATCCGAAGGCATTGCCGGTGAGGTACACCAGGCAATAGTGGACGGCGGTGCGCGCTTGACCACGAACCACGGGGTTCCGGTCGCCGACAACCAGAATAGCCTGAAGGCTGGGCGGCTTGGGCCGGTACTTCTGGAAGATTTTGTTCTGCGCGAAAAAATCTTTCACTTCGACCACGAGCGTATCCCCGAACGCATCGTCCATGCTCGCGGCACGGGTGCGCACGGGTTTTTCGAATGCACCGATCCGATCCCGGATCTGAGCAGGGCCGGGCTGTTCTCTAAAATGGGCAAGAAGACCCCGGTCTTCACCCGCCTTTCCACGGTTGCGGGCGGCGCCGGCAGTGTGGATACGCCGCGCGACGTGCGCGGCTTCGCGGTGAAGTTTTATACCGAGGACGGCAACTGGGATCTAGTCGGCAATAATATTCCGGTCTTCTTCATTCAGGACGCGATCAAGTTCCCCGATCTGATCCATTCGGTGAAGATGGAGGCCAACCGCGGCTACCCGCAGGCAGCGAGCGCCCATGACACCTTCTGGGATTTCATCTCGCTGATGCCGGAGACCATGCACACCATGATCTGGGCGATGTCCGACCGCGCCATACCGCGCAGCCTGCGCATGATGGAGGGGTTCGGCGTCCACACCTTCCGGCTCGTGAATGCCAAGGGCGAATCGACCTTCGTCAAGTTCCACTGGAAGCCGCGTCTTGGAGTGCAATCGCTGGTCTGGGACGAAAGTGTCAAGCTGCAGGGCGCCGACAACGATTATCACCGCCGTGATCTGTGGGAGTCGATCGACGCTGGGGACTACCCCGAATGGGTTCTGGCCATTCAGGTGATCAGCGACGAGCTGGCGGAGAACCTACCCTATTCCGTACTCGACGCGACCAAGATCGTGCCGGAGGAACTGGCACCGCTGCGCGTCGTCGGCCGCATGGTCTTGGACCGTAATCCCGACAATTTCTTTGCCGAGGTAGAGCAGGTCGCTTTCCTTCCGTCGAACATCGTGCCGGGGATCGACTTCACCAATGACCCGCTGCTGCAGGGTCGGCTGTTTTCCTATCTCGACACGCAGAAATCGCGGCTGGGAACCACGAACTTTCATCAGATCCCGATCAACGCGCCGAAATGCCCCTTTGCCAACATGCAGCGCGACGGACTGATGCAGGTGCAGGTACCGAAGGGCCGCGCGAATTACGAGCCGAACAGTCTGGCTGAGGCCGGCGAGGATGCCGGCCCCCGTGCAACCGGCACCGTGTTCCACACCTATGAGGCCAATGACGAGTTGGGCAATATCGCTTCGCGGAAGCTGCGCGAACGAGATGAGACCTTTGGCGATCACTATAGCCAACCGCGCATGTTCTGGAACTCGCAGACCAAGAATGAACGGGCGCATATCGCCAGCGCCATCACCTTTGAACTGTCGAAGGTCACGCTGCCGCATGTGCGCTCGCGGGTGCTGGCGGTGATCCAGAACATCGCGCCGGAACTGGGTCAGCGCGTGGCCGATGGTCTGGGAATTGAACTGCCGGCGGCGGCCAAGCCCTTCCGCAAACCGGTAGAACTGGACCCGTCGGATGCGCTGTCGATCCAGAAGAACTGGGTCGAGACGCTGAAGGGTCGCAAGGTCGGCATTCTCTTTGCAGAAGGCTCGGACAAGGCCGCCATTGACAAGATCAAGGCCGAAGTGGAAGCCGAGGGCGGCAGCGTTATGTTGGTCGCGCCTAAGGTCGGACCACTGAAGGTCAAGGGCGGTACGCTGGCGGCGGATGGCCAGTTGGCCGGCTCGCCCTCGGTCCTGTTTGATGCGGTCGCGATGGTGTTAATGCCCGCTCAGGTGAAAAAGTTGAAAAATGACGCAGCCGCCTGCGCCTGGGTCAGTGACGCCCATACGCATCTGAAGTCCATCGGATATTGCCCGGGCTCGAAGGCGTTGCTCGACTATTGCAACATCGCGGCCGATGACGGCGTCGTGCCGAATGACGGCTTTGTCGCCGCCGCGAAGCGCCGCTATTGGGACCGCGAACCGAAAATCCGCGATCTGGCCTGATCAGCCCTTGCCTTATCGGGCCATCCGCCGGTGCGGGTGGCCCTTTTTTTCTTTCCCCGATAAAGTGACGTGATGGCCGAAAAGCCCGAGAAGACCCGCAAGAATGGCCTGCATACGGGGCGGCCCTATTGGCTGAGGACGCGAGGCACCTCGGTCAGGGTGCGAGCGACTCCGGGCGAGGGGCGATTCGACGTGATCATTGTCGGCGCAGGCATCAGCGGCGCTCTTCTGGCCGAGGCCCTGACGCGGGCGGGCAAGCGGGTGCTGATCCTCGACCGACGCGCGCCGGTGCGCGGGTCGACGCCCGCTTCAACCGCGATGATCCAGCATGAGATAGATGTGCCGCTGATTGACTTGCGGGCCGAACGGGGCCGGGCCGCGGCCGATGCGGCGTGGCGGCGGTCGGTCCGGGCGGTGAACGATCTGCTGGCTCTGGTGGCGGATCTGGGCCTCGACTGCCGTATGGCGCACAAACCCGCGCTGTATCTGTCTGGCGACCTGATGGACGCAGACGCTTTGATGGAAGAGACGAAGGCGCGCCGGAAGATCGGCATTGCTGCCGAGCACCTCGACCGCAACCGGCTGCGCGCCGAATACGGCATCGACCGCGCGGCGGCGATCCTGTCTCAGGATTATGCCTCCGCCAATCCGGCGCAACTGGCTGCCGGATTACTCCGCGTAGCGCAGAAGCGCGGCGCGGTAATCGCCTCGCCCGTGGAAGTAACGGACGTGGGCGAATTGCCGGGCGGCGTGGCGCTGGCCACAAAGGAGGGCCATGTGCTGGTTGGCGAACATGCCGTCTTTTGCACCGGATATGAATTTCTCAAGCAGATGCAGGCGCCGTCGCACCACGTCACCTCCACCTGGACGCTGGCGACCAAGCCGATCAAGGACTTGCCGCAGTGGTTGCGCGACACGATCGTGTGGGAGGCGGCCGAGCCTTACCTCTATTTCCGCTCCGACCCGACGGGCCGGATCATTGCCGGGGGCGAGGATGAGGAGGCGGCCGAGAAGAACACCAGCAAGTCGGTGCTGCGGCAAAAGACGAAACGTATCCTGAAAAAGCTTGAGGCGACGACGGGGCTGACGGTCGGCCGCGCCGAATACAAATGGGCCGCGCCCTTTAGCGTGACCGAGGACAGCCTGCCGATCATCGATCGCGTGAAAGGCCATGACCGGGTCTTTGCGGTGATGGGTTTCGGGGGCAATGGTATCACCTTCTCCGTCATCGCAGCGCAGATCGTGGCAGCGGCGTTGACCGGCAAGGAGGATCCAGATGCAAATTTGTTCCGGCTGCGCTGAGTACATGCCTGTTCAATGGGAAAGAATGCAGGCCTAAATACCAAACGTGGCCATTCTCATACCAGCGCAGGGAAAATACAGGGAAATTTTCAGTTTTTGATATAGATTAATCGAATAGCCCCGGCACCGGCGTGAGGACAGGTTCTCCCTTGAAATGAGCGTCGAGGTTGGCGCGCACCTGTTTGACCGATGCGAGCGCTGCATCCGTTGACTGAGCCCCAAGGTGTGGCGTCAGCACCAGGTTGTCCAGCCCCAACAACGCATCGGGGATCTCGGGTTCGCCCTCGACCACGTCGAGCGCGGCGCCGGCAATACGGTTTTCCGTCAATGCGGCCACGAGGGCGGTAGTATCGACCAGACTGCCGCGCGCCGTATTGACCAGAAAACCGCGGGGACCGAGAGCGTTAAGGATGGCATTTTCGACAACATGGTATGTCTCCGCCCCTCCCGGCGCGGAGATCATCAGCACATCGCACCATGCCGCCATATCCTCGAGGTTAGAAAAATAACGGTATCCGACGTCCTCGCGAGGCTTACGGTTGTGATAGCCGACCTTAAGGTCGAAGCCGGCCGCGCGCCGGGCGATCCGCAGACCGATCTCGCCAAGGCCGAAGATCCCCATCTTCCGTTCGCTAAGAGCCGGCAGCGGCCCTTGGAGTTCCCGCCACCGTCTCTCCCGCACACCTCGATCGTTCAGAGGAATTCGGCGCATAACCGCCAAGAGGAGCGCGAAAGCATGATCGGCGACCGTCGCGGAATTCGTGCCGACGCAATGGGTAACCACGATCCTGCGTTCGCGTGCCGCCGCCAGGTCAATCCGCTCGAATCCCGCACCCTGCGAACAAACGATTTCCAGGTTGGGCATTGCATCGAAAAACGGCCGGCTGAGCCCGTAAGAGCCTTTTGTCTGCACGGCGCGAATACGCTTGAGCAGCGGATCCTGCAGCAATCGGGAATGGGATTTTTGATCGGGACGGTAATGGACTTCGTATGTTTCGGCTAAATAGTCAAGCCACGCCTGAGACACCTTAGTCCAAACCAAGACATCGATTTTGGTCACGTTGTCACCTGCGCGTGAATTGCAATATCGTTGATGCCTCTTACGCGTTCTGCTTGCCTCGACGAAAAATAATCGGAAGTGCCAGCGAAGCGACCGACATACAGATGAGGGTCAGCGAAAGGCCGCTCTCCAAGAATATGATCGGACTGGCGCCCGAGATCGTCATCGCTTGCCGGAACGATTGTTCCATCATGTCGCCCAGCACCAGGGCAAGAACCAGCGGCGCGACCGGAATTTCGGCTTTTTCGAACGCGTACCCGAGCACACCGAAAAAAAGCAGCACGTAAAGGTCCGCTTGGCTGCCGCTTACGGCATAAATACCGATCGCGGATATCGCTACAATTAAAGGGTAGAGGATGCCACCCGGGATATACAGCAGGCGCACGAAAATACCGATCAGCGGCAAATTCAAAATCAGCAGCATGACGTTCCCGACGTACATGCTGTCGATCAGACCCCACACGAGCTCGGCGTGCTCCTGGAACAGCATTGGCCCGGGCTGGATGCCGTACATGATGAAGGCACCCATGAGCACGGCGGTGGCGCCGCTGCCGGGCACGCCCAAGGTCAGGAGCGGCACCATGGCGCCCGCCGTATCGGCGTTATTGGCGGCCTCCGGTCCGGCGACACCCTCGATCGCGCCTTTGCCAAAGTCCTCCGGATGCTTTGAAACCCGTTTCTCGACCGCATAAGACATGATGGATGCGATCGTTCCGCCGGCGCCCGGCAATATGCCGACAAGGAAGCCGATGACTCCGCCACGCCAGATCGGCCCGACGGAACGGTTCCATTCATCCCTGGTCAACCAGAGCTTGCCGGAAATCCGGATCATCGGTGGCGCATCGCCTTTGTAAATGCTTTCAATGTTGCGGAAAACTTCGGCCAGCGCGAACATTCCAACCACGACGATAATGAAACTGATGCCCTCCTGAA
>JBBDTH010000138.1:0-22030 GCA_040904505.1 Rhodospirillales bacterium
TCAAGCTCCACTTACCCCACGACGCCGCTTAAGAAGCCGAGGGGATCGTGCGCGCGCGCGACAGAGACGATATACGCATAGACGGCCACGGCCGCGAGCCAGCAGCCAAGCCGAATCGCGCGCGTGCGACCTTTCCAGAACGCAACGTAACCGAGGACGATGTAAAGAACCAACAGCAGCAGCTTCACGGTCAACCACGCGTGAACGAAAGGATACTGCCGCATGATCGTCATCAGAATCAATGCCGCGGTGAGCAGCACGGTATCGATGGAATAGCTGAGAAACCGGAGCGGCGCGGCCATGGCCCAACGCCCCCCGGTAAAGAGCGCGAGTCCGCGCAGCAGAAAAAGGCCTCCGCTTGCAACTACCGCAGCGATGTGAACGAGCCGGATTTCCGGATAGAACTCGATCATCCGGTCAGCCCGTTTCGATTTCCGATGAGGCGCGCGCTATCGGTCGGACCCCGGTGCCGTTACGCGAACATCCTTGCCGCGTTCCGCTTCATAGGCGCGCTGCTCGTCTTCGCGGCGCGGAAAGAGCCACAGCCCAGCCACAAATATCACCAACGCCACCGCACCGATGGAGAAGATGGTATCGCCGGGAACGCGCAGCCAGACCAGAAGGTCGATAAGCGGTTGCTGCATGAACTCCGCGGATCGCGCGTACCAGTAGCCGTGCTCGAGCGAAGCGAACAATTGCAGCGTCCCGAGCGGCAGCAGCGTCAGCAAGGCCATCAGTGCGAGCCCGATATTAAGGCACCAGAAACTGACCTTGAGGATACCTTCGTGCCAGGCGAGGTCGGGCTTCATGCCGCGCAGGCAAAACAGGACGAGCCCGATACCGAGCATACCGTAAACGCCGAACAGCGCCGTATGGCCGTGCAACGGCGTCAGGTTCAGGCCCTGCATGTAATAGAGCGACAGCGGCGGATTGATGAGGAACCCGAACAGACCGGCCCCCACCAGATTCCAGAACGCCACCGCGATAAAGAACATGACCGGCCAACGATAGCGTTGCATCCATCGCGTGGCGGTGCCGAGCCGGTAGTTGTGATAGGCCTCGAACCCGATATAAGCCAACGGCACCACTTCCAGCGCGGAGAAACTCGCGCCGAGGGCCAGAACCGGGGTGGGTGAGCCGGCGAAATACAGATGGTGCAAGGTGCCCAGTACGCCGCCCGCCATGAAGATGATCGTGGCGAACAAAACGGCGACGGTCGCCGTCTTCACGGGCAACAGGCCAAGGCGCGTAAACAGAAAAGCGATGACGGCGGTCGCGAACACCTCGAAGAAGCCTTCAACCCACAGGTGGACCAGCCACCAACGCCAGTATTCCACCATCGAAAGGTGAGTTCGCTCGCCCCACACCAACGCAGCCGCAAAAAACAGGCCGATTGCCACGGTGGAGAGAAACAGCAGACCGACGATGGATCGCGATTCGGATTTGCTGCGCAACGTCGGCCACAGCGCGCGGCCGACCAGACCCAGCCACAGCATCAGGCCGATAAACAGGAACCACTGCCAGAAGCGCCCCATATCGGCGTATTCCCACCCCTGGTGTCCGAACCAGAAATTATGCTCCAGGCCCAGAATCTGCATGACCGCGAGCCATTGTCCGGTAAAGGACCCCACCACGATGACGATCAGGCAGACCCAGAGGACGTTTACGCCGAGCCGCTGGTAGGGCGGCTCATAGCCCGATATCGCCGGGCCGATATAGAGCCCGGTGCCGAGCCAGGCGACGGCGATCCAGAGTACCGCCAATTGCGTATGCCAGGTTCGGGTAATGGAATACGGCAGCACCTCCGCCATCTCGTATCCGTAGACGAGTTGGCCTTCTACTTGATAGTGCGCCGTGATTGCGCCGAACAGAATTTGCACGAGGAACAAGGCCAGCAGGACCCAAAAATATTTCGCGGTCGCCAGCATCGACGGCGTGGCCACGATATGTCGCATGGGATCGAACTCGGGAACCCGGTGCGGCTCTTCCCCTCGGCCATGCGTGACCGCGTAATGCCAACCAAGAAGGCCGATACCGGCAAGGAGAAACGTCACGCTGAAGGCCGACCAAAGGAACGTGCTCGGCGGCGGCTGGTTTCCGACCAGCGGCTCGTTGGGCCAATTGTTGGTGTAGGTGATGGTGTCGCCGGGCCGCTCGGTGACGGCCGCCCAGGCGGTCCACCAAAAGAAGGCGGAAAGCACGCGCCGATGTTCGGAATCGGGCACCGTGCCGTTTTTCATCGCATACGCTTCGCGCAGATCCGCCGTCTTCGGGTCGTTGCCGAAAAGGCTTTGATAGTGCGCGGAAACCGTTGCGATGGCCGCCGCCCGGTCGGCGCCGAGCGTGATCGTTCGGGTTTCGGGATTGTAGGTATTCTCGCGCATGTGAACACGCAAACGGCCCTGCAGCGCCGCTTTCTGTTCCGCGCTCGATTGTTCGTAACCGGCTTTATTAAAATCGCGTTTCGCCCATCGGTCGAGCAAGGCCACAAGCTCGCGATGCAGCCAGTCGGCGCTCCAATCAGGCGCGACGTAACCGCCGTGCCCCCAGATGGAGCCGAGCTGCATGCCGCCCATCGATTGCCATACCTGGCGCCCCTTTTCGATCTCGGCGCGCGTGTAGATCACGCTTCCGTCGGTGGAAACCACCCGTTCCGGCATCGGCGGCGCACTTTGATAAATCTGATTGCCGCTCCACAGCAGCACGCTGAAAGAAACGATCAGCAGAATCGACAGAAGGGTCCAAAGTTTTTTCGTGCTGGTCATGCGATCTCCCCCGGTCTGAGTTAGCCCTGGCAAGCCCCCGATGGCAGTACCTTTTTCGCGGCGGGGCAGTTCCCCTTCTGCTCCTCGCTGTCTTTAATTGATTATGATTCTATCATCTTGCCATATTCCGGCCTGTCGGTACAACCACGCGTTGCCGACAGCCTTATCGAGAACGCCACACCCCGGGAAGGCAAGAACGATCATGATAAAGACTCAACCCTGTCGATTGCGGAAGCGTGGTTTTCCCGCGCGTCATCGTCCCGTTAAATCGGAATCGCCACCCCATGTCCGCCCGTTCCTGCGCACAATGCTTAATCGCAGTTGTTTCTCGAGTTCAATAATCGCAAAGAGCGCCACGCCCACGCCGATGATGAGAATGCCGTCGAACAGCGGGATCGCCCGGGTCGAAAACACCGTCTGCAACCAAGGAATGTAGGTGATCGCAAATTGCGCGGTGGTAACGACGATCACCGTCGCCCAAATGACTTTGGTTCCCCGCACCGCGTTCCACGTCAGCGAGGTGCCGTAGATATTCCGGACGAAAAAGAGATGAAAAATCTCCATCACGACAAGCGTGTTCAACGCCATCGTTCGGGCCAGCTCCACGGAGTACCCCCGGTCGACGGCATAGGCAAAAATCCCGAACACGCCGCCGAGGAAGAGCAGCGATACCAGCACGATGTGCCAAGCCAGTTGCCCGCTCAAAAGCGGCTCGCTTCTCGGGCGCGGCGGACGGCGCATCGTATTTTCCTCGGTCGGCTCGAAGGCCAGCGCAAGGCCCAACGTCACCGCCGTAATCAAGTTGATCCACAATATCTGGATGGGCGTAACCGGCAGCGTCATGCCGAACAAGAGCGCGACGATGATCGTCAAGGATTCGCCCGCGTTTGTGGGCAACGTCCAACTGATCACCTTTTTGATGTTGTCATAAACCGTCCGCCCTTCGCGCACGGCAGCGGCGATCGAGGCGAAATTGTCGTCCGCCAACACGAATTCCGCTGCCTCCTTGGCCGCTTCGCTCCCCTTTTGCCCCATGGCGATCCCCGCATCGGCCCGCTTGAGCGCCGGGGCATCGTTGACCCCGTCGCCGGTCATGGCGACCGTGAGGCCATGGGACTGAAGCGCCATTACCAGCCTGAGCTTATGCGTCGGACTGGTGCGGGCGAAGATGTCCGTATCCAGGATAGCCGCCGTCAATTCCGCTTCGGTCATCCCGTCCAGATCGGCCCCCGTCAAAACCTTGTCCGGATTTTTCAGACCGATTTGACTGCCGATCGCGGCCGCCGTCCCGGCGTGATCGCCGGTAATCATCTTAACCCGAATGCCGGCGCCGTGACATTCGGCCACGGCCGCGATGGCCTCGGGCCGCGGCGGGTCGATGAGCCCGACCAAACCGATCAAGACCAACGGGCCTTCCACATCGGCGAACGCCAACACCGTGTGTTCCGGCGGCACCGGCCTGACCGCGAACGCCAATACGCGCTGGCCCCGTGCGGCGATGCTGTCGGCCATGTCATGCCAATACGCTTCGTCCAAGGCTTCCGTGCCGCCCGATGCGCCGCGCTGCTCCTTACACATCGTCAGAACGCGTTCGGGCGCCCCTTTGACGAAAATAAACGCATGATTCTCATGATCGTGATGCAAAGTGGCCATGAAACGATGCTCGGCATCGAACGGGATCGCATCCGTACGCGTCCAATCGGAAAACTCCGCGCGCACGTCGATTCCGATCTTGCCGGCGAGCGTCAGCAATGCTCCCTCCATCGGATCCCCTTCGACCGCCCAGACTCCTTCGCGCTCATGCAACGCCGCATCGTTGCACAAGGCCGCCGCCCGGACGAATTCATCGAGCAGCGCATAGTCGCGGCCGTTCACGACCGAATCGTCCAGCTTGATCGCCCCTTTCGGCTCGTAGCCGACGCCCTCCAACGAGAAAACGTGCCGATCCACGGCAATCGACGCCGCCATCATCTCATTGCGGGTCAGCGTGCCGGTTTTGTCCGTACAAATCACCGACACCGAGCCCAGCGTTTCGATGGCAGGCAACCGGCGCACGATGGCATTGCGCCGCGCCATGGTCTGCACGCCGACGGCCAGCGTAATCGTCAGGACGGCGGGCAATCCCTCGGGAATGGCGGCCACCGACAGCCCCACCACCGCCATGAATACGTCGGTGAACTCGAAATGTTCGACGAAGTATCCGAAGACGAGCAATATCGCGGCGATCAGCAGGATCAAAACCGTCAACCAGCGAGCGAATACGTTGATTTGCCTGACGAGCGGCGTCATCAGAACGTCGACCTCGGCGAGCATCCCGCTGATGCGCCCGATCTCCGATTGCGCGCCCGTCGCCACCGCGACTCCCTGCCCGAGACCGGCGGTCACCAGCGTCCCGCTGAACGCCATGCACGAACGGTCTCCCAGCGCGGAGTCGGCCGCCACCGGATGGATGTTCTTTTCGACCGGCACGGATTCGCCGGTAAGGATCGCCTCTTGAATTTGCAGGCCATGCACGCGGATCAGCCGCAGGTCGGCGGGAACTTTGTCGCCGGCCTCCAGCAACACGATGTCTCCCGGAACCACTTCCTCGCCGGCGATACCGCGGCGTTCGCCGTCCCGCAGCACGGAAGCGCGGGGTGCGAGCATGCGGCGGATCGAGTCCATCGCCTTTTCGGCCCGGCCTTCCTGAATAAAGCCGATAACGGCGTTGGCAATCACGACCG
The DNA here is from genome assembly GCA_040904505.1 of Rhodospirillales bacterium. Taxonomy (GTDB): domain Bacteria; phylum Pseudomonadota; class Alphaproteobacteria; order Rhodospirillales; family CALINB01; genus CALINB01. The sequence goes on from JBBDTH010000138.1 coordinate 5,489, forward strand.
CCAGAATAACGGCCGTATCGACGATATGATTCAGAATTGCCGTAATGACCGCGGCGCCGAGAAGCACGTAGATCAGAATGTTATGAAAATGCGAAAGGAACCGAATGAAAGCACCGCGCCGCGGCGGTGCCGGCAGGCGGTTTGGGCCATGGGTCTTTAAGCGCGCGGCCGCTTCGCCTTGCGACAAGCCGCCCGCCGTCGTTTCCACGGCATCGAGCACGGCGTTTGCCGCGATCGCATGATAGGTGACGTCCGTTTTTTCCATCCTCGTTATTATGAATTTTCCTCAACACCGAGGGAACGAAAAATCACGCAGGGCCAATTATCTCCCTAAACGGTCATCGGCCCCGCATACCATCCGAGTCCCGTGCCAAAACCACACCGCACAGACCCATCCCTCTATCCGGCAGCCCCCTTGAAATCCCCGGGATCCAGCGCCACTTACTATTAAGTCGTACGGAGGACAAAACGTGTCACAAAAACGCGAATAACCGATGAAGCGACTTACATCGTTATTCCCGTTTACGCTTAAACTCTCCGATACAGATAATTAAGGACGTGACTCATTCTCGATTATCGCCCACACGGCGCCGATGCCTTTGGTGCGGATACTTCATGCTCCGTTGCCGTGGTGGCGCCGGGACAGGCCCGGCAGTGGGCGAAAATCGCTCGCCCCCATGCCCGACCGAATGCGGCCCGCAGCGGCCTACAACTTCTGAACACCATCGTTCCGTTAGCGGGGATTTGGACGGCCATGATCCTTGCCGTCGATCACGCCTATTGGATGACGTTGCTGTTATCGGTAGGCGCCGCCGCATTCACGGTGCGGTTGTTCATCATCCAACACGATTGCGGCCATCATTCGTTCTTTCTGTCCCGTCGTCTCAACGATTTTATCGGGACCCTGATCGGGATCGTCACCCTGACTCCGCACGAATATTGGCGCCGGTCGCACAACCTTCATCATGCGACGTGCGGCAATCTCAAGAAACGGGGATTCGGCGACATCAGCGTTCTCACCGTGGCCGAATACACCGCCTTGCCCCTTTGGAGACGCATCGCGTATCGCATTTACCGCAATCCCGTCGCGATTCTGGTCGTTGGGCCGATCTATCTGTTCGTCATCAAATACCGGCTTCCCCTGGACCTGATCCGGCGTCAGCCGCGGCTGTTGATCAGCGTCATGGTGACCAATCTGGGCATTGCGGCCATCTTAACGGGTCTCGGCTTCAGCTTCGGTTTTATCGACGTGTTAATGGTTCAAGCTCCCATCGTCCTGCTTTCCTGTGCCGCCGGCATCTGGTTGTTTTACGTCCAACATCAGTTCGAGAACACCTACTGGCGAAAGGAAGGCAATTGGGACTTTTACGAAGCCTCGATCAGGGCCAGCAGCTACTATGATCTGCCGCAACCGCTGCGATGGTTTTCCGGCAACATCGGCCTGCACCATATTCATCATTTGTCTTGCCGCATTCCCAACTATCGTCTCGGGGCTTGCCTGCGCGATATCCCCGCGCTGCAAAACCTCAACCGTATCGGCCTGCGCGACAGCTTTTCCACGCTTCGTCTCGCGCTTTGGGACGAGACCGCGCAACGCCTGATACCGTTCAAGACCCTGCGCCGGGCGCGGGATGTCGACCGCCTGCCTCTCGATTCCGAGCACGGCCTTTATTCGGTCTCCGAAAACGGAACGCCTTTACAAAGCAACCGTGATTAGAGAAGATTCATGGTCTTGATTAAGAATCGGATATTCGTGAAAGAGGATTTTCAGTCCATGAACAAAGCCAAAATACTTATAGTCGCCGGCCTGATGATGTCGTTTTCCTTCGTAATCGCAGCCTGCTCTCCGGAAGTCGGCAGCAAGGAATGGTGCGAGGACATCAAGAAGAAGCCCAAAGGGGACTTGACGGCGAATGAAGCGAAAGACTTCGCCGAACACTGCGTCTTGAAATAAGACGATATCGAGTGCGAACGAAAAACGGCCAAGCTCCGCTTGGCCGTTTTTTTTATGCGTATCGGATTTGCCGCTATCTTGAAGCCTCTTGATGCTCCATATGATTTGCGAGCGCGGGGGTCGGCTCGCCGTTTACGACCAAGCCGTTATCCCGCTGATAATTGCGGATAGCGTCACGAGTCCGGGGGCCCGGTTTCCCATCCATCGGACCCGGTTTATATCCGAGGCCGGCAAGCCTACGCTGGATGCTTTCAACCGTCCGCGGGTCCGCCGAGGGATAAGCGCCGCCGGTTGCCGACATTGAAGCCGGTTTGGCCGACGTGTTAGCCGACGTTGGCTGACTTGATTTCCGTTTCCAAATCGGGTCTCCGATATTGAGCGTATCCTTATTGGTCAGCAGACCGGCCGCGCCGCCGGCCGCCGTACCGATTATCGCTCCCTGAAGGACGCTCAGGCCCGTCACTGCACCCAGCATGGCGCCGCCCGCGGCGCCAAGCCCGGCGCCGGTGATGCCGCGTTCCTCGGATGTATTGCCGCATGCAGTCAAAAAAAGAGCCGCCGCCACGAAAGTTATGGATGAACGCATCATTTTCCCTTTCCTTCAACTTCGCCGTGGTTTTTCAACCTGCACAACTGCCGGGCTTGCATCTTAATCGGCTCATGCCGGCAATTGTAAGTTCGTCTCCTCGAACAACCGAAGACGTCGACAAGCCCCGCATAAAGGCTCATCCTTATGAAGGAAACCGTAACCAGGAATAAAGGGGTCGTGTTGAGACATTTTTGAAACAAAATTGTGACATTCCCTATCACGGTCGGATTATGAATGGCATCGCAACGGCAGCGCTGACCTCACGCCAATAAATCGATCCGGATTGGTTGCTATTTCCAGGGATTTTTTCTTCTAAAAACCGGTCTTTTCAGGAAGCAGCCCGAATTAGGATTTCATGCGGGCATCTCGATAACATTTCGGAGGGCCCTGTCAAAATACGGAAGTCAAAATACGGAACGGGAGTCGGAACGATGAACCGTCGCATCTTCATTCAACGAACTGTTGCCGTTCTCGCCGGCGGCGTTCTCTCGGCATGCGTGTACGGGCCCGAACCCGGTGGCGGCCCGCCTCCTTGGGCACCGGCTCACGGCTATCGCCGAAAGCACCCAAGTGGCGCGACACTCGTTTATGATGCCGGTCTCGGCGTTTATGTGGTCGCCGGCATGCCCGGCTATTACTACGTCGATGACCGCTTTTATCGAATTGTCGATGGCGGGTGGCACGCCGCAGTGGATATAAATGGTCCGTGGCACGGCTCGAACACGCGCGGATTGCCGCCGGGCTTGGCTAAGAAGCAAGGGCGTGGCGGCCCTCCCGGTCATAGCAAGCATCGATAATGCACCGATAATGCACCGATAATGCGCCCGAAGGGGCCGCAAGCAGCCCCTCATTCGGCACCTTGTAGATCGATCCGAGGAGCGCCGCTCAGTGCGCCGCGGCCGCGTACTTCGCCAGCTTCGCGTCGTCGAGATCGATGCCGAGCCCGGGGCCGGACGGCAGCGCGATACTGCCGCTGCCGATATCGAGCCGGGTCGTGGCCACGGTATCGACCACCTTGAGCGGTCCCACGCACTCCAAGCCGGGCACGAAATTGCGCGACGTCGCACCGAGCATGATCTCGGCGATCGTGCTGAGATCCAGCCCGAAGCCGTGCCCCATAACGACCTGGAGACCGGCGGCCTCCGCAGTTGCCGCCATGCGCGCGGACGACAGCAGACCGCCGGCTTGCCGGATACCGAACTTCACGAAGTCGGCGCAATCCGCCTTGATCACCTTAATCAGGCTTAGGTGATCGCTGATGCTTTCATCGGCCATGACGGGAATGCCGCCTTCGCGCCGGACCTTCGCCAAGCCTTCGAGATCGTCCTTCGGCGCCGGCTGCTCGAAAAACTGCATGTCGCAGGATTTAACGGCATGGCACAACTCCAGCGCCTGCGCCGCGTCGTATTGCGCGTTGGCGTCCATGCGGAGCTTCACGTCCTTGCCGACGGCGTCGCGCACCGCCTGGACCCGTTCGGCGTCCTTGGCGATGCCGCTGCCGACCTTGATCTTCATCGACATGAAACCGGCGTCCGCCCAACGCTTGCCTTCGGCCGCCGCCTCGTCGGCCGGCAACTCACCGACCCAACCGTTAAACAGCACCCGATCCATGACGGCACCGCCGACATAGTCATAGAGCGCGATGCCCATGCGCCGGCAGATCAACTCGATACACGCGAGCTCTATGCCCGCGACGGCGCTCGGCTGCCTCGGCGCCAGCTTGGTGGCGATCGCGACGATCCGGTTCACGTCGACGGCGTTTTCCCCGATCACGGCCGGGCCGATCACGTCCCGCACGGCTGCGGCCAGCTCCGGCGCGGTATCCGGCGACACGGCCCGGCTGGCCGGGTCGATGCTGCTGATGCCGATGGCGCCGTCCGCATCCGTGACCCGCACCACGACGCCCTTGGTGATTTTTTTGGACATACCGCCGCTCGTAAAGGTGCCCACCAGCGGCATCTCGACGCCGAACACTTCGACCTGTCTGATTTCTACCTTCATTCCGGGTTTCTCCCCCTCATCCGTTTTTTATGCAGTTCCGCTAATATACTAGAGCGGGAATCTCGAGATGTATAGCGGCCAATGCGCGGCGCCCAAAACGCTTGCGGGGCGGCTTAGAGCAGATCATGGTTAGTCGGAATCGCCATCGATCGTAGGGGTGATCCGACTAACCATGTGAATCTGCTCTAAATTATTGATGGAGATCGGATTCACATGATTTATCGGAGCCAAGGGGTGTTTCCGATCAATCATGATCCGATCTAGGCCCCTTCGATTTCTTCGCGCTTCATCTCAAGAGCCAGCCAGTCATCCTCGGCGGCGGCAAGCTCGGCGACGGTTTGTTCGAGCGCCGCCGCCGTTTTATTGAAGCCGTCCGGATCCTTCGCGAAAAAGCCGGGATCGGCTAATCGGCCTTGAAGCTCGGCGATCGATCGTTCCAGCGCGGCGATGCGGCCCGGCAAGGTTTCCAAAGCGTGCTTATCCTTGAAGGTCAGTTTTTTCCTGATCGCCGGCTTGGCCGCCGGTTTAGCCGCCGGTTCGGCCATTCGTTCGGCGCCCGGCTTCGCCACCGGTTTCGCCGCCGGTTTTCCGCCCGGGGCGCGCGGCGTTTTGGTTTCGAACTTGCCGCCCTTCTGAGCCAGCATGTCGCTGTAGCCGCCGGCATACTGGACCCAACGCCCGGGGCCTTCCCAAGCAACGGTCGAGGTGACAATGCGGTCGAGGAAATCCCGGTCGTGGCTGACCAGCAACACGGTGCCGGCATACTCCGAGAGCATCTCCTGCAGCAGGTCCAGGGTTTCCAGGTCGAGGTCGTTGGTCGGCTCGTCGAGGATCAGCAGATTGGACGGCCGCGCCAAGGCGCGCGCCAGCATAACGCGACCGCGCTCGCCGCCCGACAGGGCGCCGACCGGGGTGCGGGCCTGCGCGGGATCGAACAGGAAGTCCTTAAGGTAGCTCAGCACGTGGCGGGGCGTGCCGCCGACCGAAACCATGTCGCTGCCGCCGCCGGTCAGGACGTCGGCCAGGGGCGTATCGGGGTTGAGGGATTCGCGCTCTTGATCGAGGGTGACCGTCTCCAGATTGGCGCCCAGCTTGACCCTGCCGCCGTCCGGCTTCAGGACGCCGGTAATCAGGTTGAGCAAGGTCGTCTTGCCGGCGCCGTTGGGACCGACGAAGCCGATCTTCTCGCCGCGTAGCACCCGCAGGGAGAACGCGCTGACGATCGGTTGATCACCGTAAGTTTTCTCGACGTCGCGGGCCTCGATCACCAGCTTGCCGGACGCATCGGCCTGGGAGGCCGCCATGGTGACGGTGCCGGCGGGGCCGCGTTCGTCGCGTCGCCGTTGGCGCAGATCCTGAAGCGCGCGCAGCCGGCCCTGGTTGCGCTTGCGCCGCGCCGTGACCCCTTTGCGCATCCATTCCATCTCGGCGTGAATTTTGCGCTTGAGCTTGTGGCGCTCGGTCTCCGCCTGTTCGAGCATGCCGTCGCGCCAGTTTTCGAACTCGCCGAAGCCTTGCTCCAGGCGATGGCTTTCGCCGTTGTAGATCCACACCGTGGCGTGCGACAGATGTTCCAGGAAACGCCGGTCGTGGCTGACCATCACGATGGCCGAGCGCAGGGATTTGAGAGTCTCCTCCAGCCATTCGATGGCCGGCAGGTCGAGATGATTGGTCGGCTCGTCCAACAGCAGGATGTCGGGCGCCGGCGCCAGCACCCGGGCGAGCGCACAGCGCCGCGCCTCGCCGCCCGACAGCACGGCCGGGTCCTCGGTGCCGGTGAGGCCCAACTGGTCGATCCGATAGTGCGCGGCATAGGGATCATCGTTGGGCCCCAGGCCGGCTTCGACATAGGCCAACGTCGTGGCGAAGCCCGAGAGATCGGGTTCCTGGGGCAGATAGCGCAGGGTCGTGCCGGGCTGGACGAACCGCTCGCCGCCGTCCATCGCGATTTCCCCGGCGGCGATCTTCAGCAACGTCGATTTGCCCGACCCGTTGCGCCCGACCAGGCACAGCCGCTCGCCCGCCGAGACGGCAAGCTCGGCGCCCTCGAGCAGCGGCGTGCCGCCGAAGGTCAAGTGGATGTCGCGCAGGGAGAGAATGGGTGGGGCCATGATGTTCCTTTAGCCGCTTCCTTTACCGCCCGGGGACGGTAAGGAGCAAGGCTTTGGATGAATAAAACCGGGAAACGAGCGCGCGCCCCCACCGGACACCCCTTAAGCGCCCATCAGGCGCCGAAGGTGAAGCGGCTGCCGACGTTGGTGGTGACCAGCTTTTCCGGCATGGCCCGGCGCAGGGCCTCGATGAAGCGTGCGCCGGTGCAATGCATCGGCAGGATGACGTCGGCATCGAAATCCTTGAACGCCTGCACGGTATGGGCGATGTAGTCGTCCGGCGCGGTGCCGAGGTGAAAGCCGCCGATCACGGCATGGACCTTCTCCACGTTCGTCACCGCCTTCGCCATGTTCACCGTGTTGACGATGCCGGTGTGGCCGCACGACGAGATCACCACCAGGCCGCGCCCCTGCACGATGAAGCAGGTCGCGTGTTCCTCCGGGTGAGTGTCCTTGACGAGCTTGCCGCGCCGCTCCTCTTCGCTGAAATGGTCTTCGGCCTTTTCTCCGGCCCCCTCTTCGGCCCCCTCTTCGACCAAAGAGCCGCCGGTGACGTTTTCAAACGACTCGCGTTCGATATAGCCGGTGGAGAACGCGCCGCCGAGATCGCGCGGCGCTTCGCAGACGACCGGCTTCACTTTCTGCGCCGTCAGTTTGGTGCGCCCCGGCGCGCCCAAGCCTATGATCTCGCCGTTCGCGCCCTTGGTCCAGCGCTCGCGGAACACCCCCTCGCCGCCGATATAGAACGAAACTTCCTCGGGCATGTGATGGCGGAACCGTTCGACGAAGCCTTCAAGGCCGCCGTAATGATCGCGGTGCGCGTGGCTTAGGATCAGGCCGTCGATTTTGCCGGGATCGATGTCGACGAGCTGGAAATTGCGCGAAATAATATCCGGCGTATAGCCGAAATCGAGCACGTACTGCGCACCGTGGCCGGCGGCGACGGACTCCAGGTGTAGCGACAGCCCCCATTCGCAAGCAAGCGTCGTCATCTGGCGATCCGGCACCCGGCCGACGTGCTCAATCGAGCAGAATTCGTGGCCGCCCTTGAGCATGAAGCGCTCGTAGGCGGAATCGACCAAAACCCGCACCGAAAGCCGGTCCACCACCGGCGCCTTAAATGGAGTTTCCAGATGTGCTGCCATCTTTATCTTCCTTAGTGTTCATGTCCTTCAGTTGCCCCTCCCTGCTCCTCGCGGGAATCTTAACGATAATATCTTCAAAAACAGGTACGCCGATTAAGCGGCTCAGTTCATGGGCGATTTCGGTTATGATTCCGTATGTAGATGCTTGGAAACACATCCCACGTGACGGTGATCCGTACCGCAACACCCGCCGACGACGCGAAGGTTCGTCAGGACGCCGGCAAGCTCGGCATGCAAAGCGCCGAATTCCTCGGGATCGCCCTCGTCCAACGTTTCCGCGCCGTCGAGTTCGGCGTGGCTTAACCGCGTGGCGTTGGCGCGCACGCCGCCGATACGGTTGACCCAATCGGCGCCGGTTGCGACGGCATCGCGGAAATGGTCCGGGTGGGCGCAGTTCACCATGTAATAAAGGGGCGCGTTGTCGGTCGCCGCATCGACCGCGGCGATGGCCTCGCCGAGGGTTTCGCCCGCCGGCAGGCGTCCGTCCGTCTCCACCGTAAACGATACGACCACCGGCAATTGTTCGGCAATCGCCGCGCGCGCGATCCCGGTGGCCTCTCCGATATTGGTCATGGTGATGGCCGAGATCATATCGACGTCCGCTCGGGCGAACGTCCGGATCTGCGGTCGATGCAGCGCATACGCTTCTTCGGCCCCGGGAACGTCGGCGGCGGCGTAGCCGTCGCCCGCCGGTCCGACGACACCGTTCAGCAGAATCGGCGATACGCGCGACTGCCAGCCGGCGCGGAGATCCTCGGCAAAACCGATGGCCTCGGTCGTGAGCCGAAGCATCTCGTCCTCGGTTTTATTCAATTTCGGCCCCCAACACGGGCAACCGCGCCACGTATTGGTGTCGAGCACAAACCCGGTCCGGGCCGTTGCCGCCAAATCGAGAAATCGTTCGAAATACCGCTTCATTGCATTCCGTGCGGCATCGTCCTCCATCAGGACGATCGCGGCGAATTCAGGCGCTTTGAAACCTTCCTGGAAGAACATCCATGTTTCGAAGCCGCCATCGGTCATAAACGGCCGCTCGGTTTTTAAAAGCTTCTCGATTGCCGTCATCGCGCGCGCCTCCATGCGAACAAAATTTACGGACCGGTATCGTTAACCGGCCGGCCGGTGCGCCTGAAGGAAGGTGCGGACATGACGGACCGCAAGCGGAATGCGCTCCTTCGGCTCCTTCCACGGATACAGGCTCACCTGGGCATTCGGCGCCAACATCGCGGTTTCCATGGCGACGGCATAAGGATGCCCCTCGGTATCGTCCGGCATGATCAGCAGCGGCGTCTCGCAGGCCTTGACGAAATCGCGGGTCACGGTGAACACGAAGTCGGCAGGCGCGTTAAACATAGTATCGAGGAACGTGTCGATCATCGCCGGCGTGATGTCGGGGTTCCTCTCGCAAAGCGGCTCCCCCCATCCTTTCTTATTATGCACGATGAACCGATCGGGCATTTCCGGGCGGAAACCGACCGGTTGCGCCAACACGCCCGCGACGACGCGGTCGCCCGCGCGCTTCAGCATGTTCCAAATGAACGGTCCGCCGATACAGAACCCCATCATCAGAAACTTATCGATGCCGAGGTGATCCATCAGCCCGAGATGATCGTCGGTATACATATCCCACGGCCTGTCGACCTCGAGCGGGCCGCTCGATTGGCCGTTCTTGGCTAGACGTTCATCCAACGTGATGCAGCGGAATTCGTTCTTGAATTCCTTGAACGTGTCGATGGGCGCTTTGTCCGTGGCATCGGCGATGACTCCGTTGAGACCGCCACCGGGGACGATCAGCAACGGAAAGCCGGAACCGGTTTCTTCATAATGAATTTTGGCTGAGCCATTTTCATAGAACGGCATGGCGGTTTCCTTTTCCTCATAAATGACCCCAACCTTATCCAGACCGGCCGGATAGGTCCATCCCGCCGATAGAGCAGATCATGCCGATCCGATACATTTTTCAGATCTTGCGGCTGTCGTAGGCCCAGTGAAGCACGGCCTGCCGCTGACGCGGCCGGCACGTCCAATCGCCCGGCCGACAATGCCGCTTGATCTGGGCGATGTGCCGCCGGATCGCCTTCCATCGCTTGATTTGACGCGCGTCTTCTTCGGCCACGCGGCGGCCCATGTAGTAGCGGCAGTACCACTGGAACCAGCCGCGCGGATCGTCGGGATGAATCCAGCCCTTCGCGCGCCATACGGACAAGGGCTGGCCGGCATCGACGCCGAAATAATTGAGCGAGCCGTCGCGGCCGGAAGGCGAAAGCCTGGCCCGCGCGAACCAAGCCGTGGGAAATTCCCGGCGGCAATCGGTCATATACTTGCCGCCGAAAACGCCAAGGGCGAGCATTTCCTTGGGCGTGAGGTCCGGCTGAAATTCCGGGGAGAAATTGCGCCCGACCGGCTCCGTCAGGATATAACGATAGCCTTTCTGCATCTTGTCGTTGACGGTCACGACCTTGCGACGTCGTCGAGGCATGGGTGTCATATCACAAGTTTACGAACGCGGGCGGTTCGCCTTCCAACCTTTCTTACCCTTGCGTGCAAGCCCCACGCAAGGGCAGAGGCCATGCCGCCCGAACACGCGCCGCTTCACCCTGCGATAAGGCCACTTCGGCCTCGCACGGCATGCCGATATGTGTTCAGCGGTATAACGTTTAATGTACCAAGATTCTCGACAGAAACGGACCGCTTTCAGGAGGTCGCTTCAGCTTGCCCCGTGATCCGCTCCCAGAGGCGCCGGGCATCCGGGAAATGGCGCTCGCTGCGGACGGCCTCGCGGAACTCGGCCTTGGACAGTTCTCGGGAGGCGACCGGCAGGGATATCTTCTCCGGATCGCCGTGCTTCGCGGTCCACTGCTTGAGATAGGCAACGGCGCGCGGCTTTAGCGCCTCGACGTCCTCGACGGCGAACGGAAGGCCGCTCTCCCGCGCTACGCGATCGAGGAAGACCCCCGTGTGTTGCGTCACTTCCTCGAAGGTCACGACGGTCAGCCGGTCGAGGTGCCTGAGCGTGAAATCGTAGAAGTCCACGTATTCCAGCACCGCGTCGCGCAGGTCGCCCCCGAACCGCGCCAGCCGTGACGTGATCGCGTTCTCCGGATCACGAATCAGGCAGACGGCGGGGATGGCGTAGCCCAGGGCGAGCTCGAGGTTGGCGACGGAATGGCAATGATGTGCGATGCGCAGCCTCTCGTTCGCTAGGCGCAAGACGGCATAGCTGAAGGAGTTGCCGCTCGACGGATAGCCTTCGATGCAGAGATCGGTCGTCCTGTCGCACAGGTGGTCCCGGGCGCCCCGGCCGGTCAGCCGCTTGGCAGACCGGTACAGCAAGGGCGTGCGTTTGACGAATAACCGGGCGTGAACCGGCAAATCGGCGAGCGAGATCATGCGAACCTTTCCTTCCTACTGTTGCCCGAGTTTCCCTACCGTCACCCACCACATCCTACCCCGACGGCCCGCGGATTGGGAAAGAGTTGACGCGGCTATCACAGATTGATCACACCGGCCGTTGCATGCCCGGCCTTAACATTAGGTGTGAAGGGTGAAGGTAGGGATGTCGACCACGCCCTCGCCGGAAGATAATAAGGCCGTACGATATCAGGCCTCCCATGGGGGATTCGTCATGGAAACTTCGCCGCTACAGACTGTCCGCAGCGCTTCGATACCGTCAAGCGCACCCTCCTTCCCGATAAGGGATCCCACCAACCGCGACCTCATAATTCCCGCAACGGCCGAAGAGGACACCAAGTATTTCGTCGCCGAACAGGAAGACGATCTGCTTCGATACTACCGCGAAGAGGGATACGTCGTCGTCCGCAACCTGCTCCCCGCCACGCTGTGCGAGACGGCCATGGCTTGGTTCGACAAGGAGATCAAGCCGTCCGACGCTTTCATCTACCGGCAGACCACGGCGAACCCGGAACGGCACGAGTTCACCCCGCACGGCTTCATGCTGAATCCGATTCTCAACATCCAGAGCCTTGACGCACGCCGGTTCCCGAAATTCCGCGAGGCCGGGCTCGCGATCATTACCCATGCCAAGGTCCAGGCCGTGCTTCGCAAGATTCTCGGCGAGGACGGCAAGCTCGTTCAATCGATGTACTTTCAGGGGAATTCGGAGACATGGGCGCACCAGGACACTTACTACCTTGACGCCGAAGAGCCCGGCCGCATGATCGCCGCCTGGTTCGCCGTCGAAGACATCGCGCCCGGGGCCGGCCGTTTCTTCATCTATCCCAAGAGCCACCTGATCGACATGGCAAAGAACGGCGGCGACTTCGACGTCGCCTTCAACCACGACCGGTACAAGCAGCTCGTGATCGACGTAATACGCCACCACGGGCTGGAATGCCGGGCCCCGGCCTTGCGGCGGGGCGACGTTCTGTTCTGGTCGTCGAAGGTTATCCATGGGAGTCTGGAGACGAGACAGCCGGAATATTCACGCAGCTCCTTCACCGCCCATTACATACCGGGTTCTTCGCGCTTCCTGCAATTCCAGTCGCGCATTCGCGGCCTCAATCTCGAGACCATCGCGGGTATGCGCGTGCACAAGCCGAAGGACCTCAACAGGCCGTCCCGCCGCGGCGCTTTCTGGGTCGAGACCACCTTTCCGAAATCGTTCCAGACCGTGAAGCGCTTCGCAATCAAGGCGCTCACCCGATAATGCGCGGTCGCAGTTTGCTCCCCACGATCGCGCTGGCCCTGTCGCTGCTCTGTTCGCCCGCGCCGGCGGTGGAGCCGAACAACCTCGTCGTCAACGGCGGCTTCGAGGCCGGCGAGAGCGGTTGGATGTGGCAGCAGTGGAAGGGAAACCCACTGCCCGGCGACATCGACCACAAGGACGCGCACGAGGGGGCCGCGGCCTTCATGCTCCACCAGGACGGTAAGGAGCATCAACTGTTCATGGCCAAGGAGATCAAGATCGATCCGGGGCGCGACTACGACCTCGCAATCGCGCTCAAGCCCCGGGCGATGCCCGAGGGCGCGGCGCGGGTTCGCGTGCTCATCGACGAAAGCGCCTGGTACGGTAGGAAGACCGGACGCATCGACGTCGTCGAGACCGGCGGCACGCACGACTGGAAGACCTATACGGTTCCCCTGCCAGTTTCGGCGCTCGGTGATGCCCGGAAGCTTACGATCTTCGTCTATCACGACAAGCCCGAAGAGGGCGCCCTCGGCATCGACGCGCTGTCGCTGAAGCCGCGGCCGGCCGGCGCCACGGTGTCTTCCTCACGCGCGGCATCCGGCTCGGGGACGCTCAAGGCGGTGAATTATACGGCCGATAACCCGGTCGTGCTGTTCGCGCAGAACGATGCCCGGATCGCGATCCGAACCACACCCGACGAGACTTTGTATCGCGCCGACGCGCTGCCGGAGGTCGCGGTAGAGGCCAAGGCCGTGCCCGGCGCGACACTCGTGTACCGGGTGCGGGACGGCTTCGGGCAGGTGCTGGAACGCAAGACCACCGCCGCAGACCGGGCCGTCACCGTCGGTGTTGCCCTGCCCCCGGGCCACGGCTACTACGAGGTCGTCGCGACGCTCGAGAAGGACGGACAAACGCTAGCCGAGTCCCGCCGCAGCATCGGTGCCCTCACCCCGCCGCCCGCGCCGGTCGGCGACGAGCCGTTCGGCATGTGGATCCAGGGCCGCCGGCATTATCCGGAGCTGGGGGTGCGCTGGGCCCGCGAAGGCGTCTGGTGGCGGTCCTACAAGGCGCAGGAAGAAAGCTATCTCCGGAAGCGGGTCGAGCTTTTCCGGTGGTACCGGGACAACCACATCCGCGTCATCGCCTACCCCAAGCACCCCCATCCGCATCAAACCTCGCGCGAGGTGATCAAGGATACGCCGGAGGCGTGGCGCGCCCTGGCGGAATGGTGGACGAAGATGGTGCGGGCACTGGCCGGCCACGTCGACGCCTGGGGCGTGATCAACGAGCCGATGCGCGGCGCCTGGAAGGGCAGCGACGAGCTGATCATCCGTTACTGGGCGCTGATGCGCCGGATCGTCGATCGCTACGATCCCGGCACGCCGTTGCTCGGCCCCTCGCTGAGCCCGAACGAGCGGCGCTACGTCAAGCAGTACGAGAAGCTGCTGGACATGGGCTTCGGCAAGTACATCGACGCCATCGAGATGCATACCTACATCGACAACCCCGAGGAGGACGATTGGAAGGGCAAGTCGGAACGCGTCCTCGACATGACCCGGCGGGCTACCGGCAAAGATATTCCCCTCTGGAGCACCGAGCACGGCTCGAGCGCCACCTACCGGAACGAGCTGCGACAGGCTCAACACTTGACGCGGTCATGGCTTGAAGCGAAACGGATCGGCTATCCGGTGGTGATCTGGCACATGTTCAGCCACCCGCAGGGCACCAACAAGCGCGAAATACGGTTCAGCATCTTCCGCAACATCGCGAAGGGCGACGCCCCGCCGCAGCCCCGGCCCGCCGGGCTCGCCTACGGCGTGATGACCCGGCAACTCGCCGGCGCCGAGTTCGTGACGCGGCTCGACGATCTCGGCCCTGCCGTTCATGCCTACGTCTTCAAACGCGGCGGAAAGGCGATGCTGGCGCTCTGGACCACCGGCCAAAAGACCCGCGACGTGAGCCTGCCGGTCGGCGATGACGCCCAAGTGACCGTGACCGGATTGTTCGGCCGTATCGAGCCGCTCGCCGTACGCAACGGACGTATCCGGGTGACGGTCGATCGCAATCCCAGGTTCGTCGCGCCGCTGCCCGCGTCCTATCTTCGGAGATAGCCGGTCGCGTTAAGCTATCTCGGCCAAATTGCCAGGCACGTGCCGGGCTATCCGTTCGGTTTCGCCATGATCGAGCTGTTCCGCAGATGATGTGCGTGGCGATTGCTCGGGGCTCAGGCGTAGGCCGGGCCTTGGGCGGCGCCCCGGTACTTCACGGCATGATCGAGCGCCATCAGCCGGCGCCAGCGCTCCAGGTCGTCGGGATGCAGTTCGCCTTGCGGCGGCGGCACCAGCTCGAAGTGGTTGTAGCGGTCCTCGCCGCGCACCAGGGTCGCGCCGAAGCGCTCGCCGGTGACCTGATGCATGGCGGGCGTGATGTAGCGGATGGCGAGGCCGATCCGCCGGTCGGCGCTGGTATTGGCGCCGGAGCCGTGGCACATGCGACCATGGTGCATCGACATCTGGCCGGGCCTGAGCACCACATCGCAGGCGTCTTTGTCGTCCACCTTGATCGCCAGTTCTTGGCCGCGGGTCAGCATGTTGTTCTCATCGAAGGTATCGACGTGCTCTACGACCCGCTTGTGGCTGCCGGGCACGAAGCGCATGCAGCCGCTCTCGGGCGTCGACGGCGTCAGGGCGAGCCACGCCGTCACCTCGTCGTCGGCGTTGAAGCCCCAGTAGTGGAGGTCCTGGTGCCAGCTCACGAAATGGCCGGTGTTCGCTTCCTTGATGAAGAAGGCGGCGTTGTAGACCATCACGTCGGGGCCGAGGACGGAGGCCACCCGGCCCGTGATCCGGGGGTTGCGGACAATTTCGTCGGCGAACGGCAGCAGCCAGGTCGGGCGCTTTTGCACGGCGCGCACCAACTCCGGATCGTCCTTGATCTTCTTCTCGATCCGCTCGAGCTGGGCGCGCAGCTCGCCCGCCTCCTCTTCGGTGTAAACGTCAAGCGGCGAGCAGAAACCGTCGCGCCGATAGCCTTCGGCCTCGGCGTCGGTGAGGCTCGTCCCGCTCGTGTCGTCGTTGTCCAACATGGCGCTTTCCCAGATGTTTTTTGATGTTTCTCGTTTTGCCCGCCCCCTCGGCCGGGGGCTGTGCTTTACGGCATCCCGAATGATGCGCCGCCAAGGCGTTAAAAGTCAATAATTCGCGCCAAGTCAAAAAGCAGCGCATTGCCTGTTCAGTTTGGACACTCGATTGGTGCTGTGCTTTACTTTCCAAACGCAGCAGCAAGGAAACAACGGATGCATATCGACAATCCCGTAAGACGCAAACTGCACAGCGGAGAAATCGTCATGGGGATGATGCATTTCACCGGCAGCCCGATGATGGTCGAGGTCATGGCTTCCGCCGGGCTCGATTTTTTCATCATCGACATGGAGCATAGCCCCATCGACATCAACTTGGCGGCCCATTTGGTGCGCGCCGGCGACGCCGCGGGCATCACGCCCTTCGCCCGCGTGCCGGAGGTAAACGCCGGACTGATCAAGAAACTCTTGAACCTCGGCGTGCGCGGCATCGTGGTGCCGCATTCGACGCGCGAAACCTGCGCCGCCGTGGTCGAGGCGGTGCGCTTCGCGCCGGCCGGCACGCGCGGCTCCTGCCAGGCCGTGCGCCAGGCCGGCTACGGTGCGCCGGATTGGCCGGCCTTCACCCGGCAGGCCGACGACGAGATCCTGATCATTCCGCTACTTGAGGAGAAATCGACCATCGACGACTTCGAGGCACTGGTGACCATGCCCGGCATCGACGTGTTCTTCCTCGGACTCTTCGATTTCTCTATTTCCGCCGGCGTTCCAGGCGCCGGTTTCGACCATCCGGTGGTGGCCGCGGCTCTGGAGCGAATCGTCAAGCTTGCCCAGGCCAACGGCAAGTACGTGATGACCTCCGTCAACGAAAACATCAGCAGGGAACAATGCGTCGAAATCCTAGGCCGCGGGGTGCAGATGATTTGCTACAGCACCGATGCGCTGGTGTTTCGCCGCGCCTGCCGAGACATCGCCGAGCTCAAGTCGATCAAGCCCTGAACGGGTAGCGCCTAGA
>JBBDTH010000139.1:0-21552 GCA_040904505.1 Rhodospirillales bacterium
GCCGACGGCGACCAAAGAAGAGATAAAACGGCTGCACGAGGGCGGCATTCGCGGCATCCGCATATCCCATTCCGGCGACGAGCTGTCGCCGGAGACCGCCCGCGACATCGCCCGCCTGATCGAGCCGTTCAATTGGATTCTGCAGATCCAAGACAGCCGCGAACGGTGGATCGAGGATGCCGTGCCGCTTCTGTCGAACCTGCCGGTGCCGCTGATCTTTGATCATCTCGGCCGCACCCCACCGGAAGTCGGCGCCAATGACCCCGAATTCAAGGCCATGCTCAAGCTGGTCGAAACCGGCAACGTGTGGGTGAAGATTTCCGGCGTTTATTATTCGAGCCGGTCCACGCATCCCGGCTATGAAGACGCCGTCGAGCGGATTCAAACCCTGGTCAAGGCACGCCCGGATCGGATTCTGTGGGCCCTCAACTGGCCCCACCCCGGCTTTCCGTTCAAGGATATCGAAGCAGACAGTGCCGATTTTCTCGATGCCTTGCTCGAGTGGGTGCCCGACAAGGCGACCCGCGCGATGATCCTCGCCGGCAATCCGGGCAAACTCTACGGCTTCGACGCCTGAAGCGTTATTCGCCGCCGAGTGCCGCGGTGAGCGCGGCGATATCCGGCACGTCCTCGAGCGTCGAGACCAGCTCGATCGCCGTTTCCGTTTTGCCTTTCGGCCACCCGGCAAAGGCCGCGCAATCGCGGAATTTTTCGGAAACTTCCGCCAGGCTCATCGGATTCGCCTTGCTGCCCTTGCCGAAATCGCGGCGCTCGGAAATCCGCCGACCGTCCTTGAGATCGATATCGATGAAGGCGGTGATGATGCCGTAACCTTTCTCGCGCGACTCGGCTTGAGAGAAGGTGTTGTATTCGATCTTGGCAATCGCTTCCTGAATATCGGGCCGCAGGACGAATTCGTCGGAGAAATCCGAAAGGGTCAACTTGCGGTTCACCAGCAACGCCGCGAGACAGAATTCGAGACTGAACTTCGCTTCCAACTCGGTCTTGGGATGATGGTGCAACAGCGTGTGATGGATGTTGTCGCTGGTTTTGGCCGCGATGCGTTCGACGTTTTCCAGACTGAGGTCGTGCTTCTCGACCAACTCCACCATCAGCGTCATCGCCGCATGGGCGAGGCTGCCGGTCGGCCACGGCTTGATCCAGATGCCTCTGTCCGCGAAGGACCAGGGGTTGCCGAGCTTGCCGCGGATGCGGTGTTCCTCGAGGCCGCCGCCTTGGGCCTGGAAAAAACCGCGATCGGATTCGAGACTGATCGGCGACGCGGTAAAGCCCTTCACGGCGAGATCGGCCGAGAGAATGCCGCATTCGGCGGAGCGGCCCACATGATAGGATTTCATCATCGTGCCGAAGTTGGCCTGCAGGCCGCACGCCTGCGCCGCCGCGATGCCGATCGCCTGACGGGTGTTTTCCGTATCGACGCCGTAAAGGTTCGCGACGGCGGCGGCCGCGCCCAACATGCCGCAGGTGCCGGTGGAGTGAAATCCGTTCAGGATGTGATTCACGTGCGTCGCCTCGAAGGTCTTGCAGGCGACTTCGACGCCGACCTGATAGGCGGTGAGGATATCCCGGCCCGAGCGGTGCGCGCCCGCGCCGACGGCCAGCAACGCCGCCGTGACCGGCCCCGTCGGGTGGATGCCTTGAAAGCGCCCGACCTCGGCCTGCATCGTGTCGTCGAAATCGTCGACGTGAATGGCGGTGCCGTTGGCGAGCGCCGCGAATCTCGGCGCCAACGTGAGCGGGCTCCCGAACACGGTCGCCGTGCCGGGGCACCCGAGGCCCGTCAGATAGTCCCTGAGAATGGCGAGCGCCGGCGCGGCGCTCCCGGCCATGCCGGCGGCGATGCCGTCGAGCATGTTCTTCTTGCCGAGCTCGTGCACGTCCGCCGGAATATCGTCGAAGCCGGTCTCGGCGGTAAATTCGGCGACGTGTTTCGTCAGCGAGTCTTTTCCGGTCATGTCCCGTCCGCCCCCCTGGATATTTTGCGAATATCTTTGCAATTATCTTGCGGGTCCGATGAATCCGCCGAACCGACGCGCTTCGGTCATAACACACGGCACACGGGCCTGCCAACCGGCGGCTCCACCGGTGATATCCCAGTTTCATTCTCACCCTTCGACAAGCTCAGGGTGAGGAGGCCGCGAAGCACAAGGAATGCCTCATCCTGAGCCTGTCGAAGGATGGGCATTCCATTCTGAATTTCAAACCGAGGCATTACCGATCCGCGCGCCGTGCCCCGACGTTTTCCGCGGCGCCGCCGGCGCCCGTTCAGCCGTGCGGGACGGACGACTCGAAGAGTTCGGAGGTTTTCTCCTTCCGGGCGTTCGGAAAGAACAACGGTTTGCCGCGGCGCGTGTATCCGGCGATCGAGGCTTGCCCGGCCTTGGAAATCAGCCAATCGATGAAGGCCTGCCCGTGCTTTGCTTTCACATGGGAAAACTTCTCGGGATTGATAAGGATAACGCCGTATTGATTGAACAGCCGCGGATCGCCCTCGACGTGAATGACCAAATTCCGTTTGTTCTTGAACGCGATCCAGGTCGCCCGGTCGGTCAGGGTATAGGCCCCCATGCCGGCCGCCGTGTTCAAGGTAGCGCCCATACCCGAGCCGGTTTCCCGGTACCAGCGGCCGGACACTTTTTTCACGTCTTGGCCGGCGTGTCTCCAAAGGCCGAGTTCTTTCTTGTTGGTGCCGCTGTCGTCTCCGCGCGAGGCGAAAATCACCTTTTTCTTCCCGCCCGTCTCGGCGGCGGCGCCGATTCGCGCGAACGCCCGGGACGCATCGTTCATGCCTTTGATGCGCGCCGGATCGGCTTTCGGGCCGACGATTACGAAATCGTTGTACATGACCTCATGGCGTTTGACGCCGTACCCCTCGGCAACGAATTTTTCCTCCGAGGGTTTGTGATGAACGAACAGAACGTCGGCATCGCCGCGTTGCGCCAACCGGATCGCCTGACCCGTGCCGACCGCGACGACGCGCACCTCGATGCCCGTTTCCGCCTTGAAGATCGGCAGGATATGACGGAACAGGCCCGAGTTCTGCGTCGACGTCGTCGAGGCGACCGTGATGAAGCTGTCTTCTTGCTGAGCGGACGATGTTTCCTGAGCGAACGATGAATTTCCCCAAAACGGCGCCATGACGACCGCCACAATGACCAAAGCCCTAAACAACGACATGGCGCCCTCTTGTTTTTTCCGATTCCGAGTACGCAAACGTTATGTCTTATTAAACATAACGAGTCAATCCGCAAGACCCTAGAGCAGATCATGATCCGATCTAGCCATCGGCGCCGTTTCGCGAAATAATGAGTCCTTCTTTACAACCGGGCATGACGGCACCATGGGTAGACGGCCCAAAAACAAGGACACCAACAGGGATTCGGCGCCCGCGCTGAGAGTCAAGGTTCGTGTCGCCGATAACATCATCGGCCCCGGCAAGATCGAACTTTTGGAAAGCATCGAGCGCACCGGCGGCATTTCCTCCGCCGCGCGCGAAATGGGCATGAGCTTCCGCCGCGCCTGGCACCTGATCGACACCATGAATACCGCCGTCGGTGCGCCGGTCGTCGAGACCGAGGTCGGCGGGAAAGCCGGCGGCGGCGCGCATCTGACGCCGACCGGCCACCAATTGGTCACGCGCTATCGCACGACGATGGCCTCCATCGACGCTTCCGCCGCGCCCCTGCTCGACTGGCTGCACGACGCCCCCCGGCAATCGGCCCGCAAAGCGAAAGAACCCAAGGCCTAGACACGGCCTGATTTAGCAGCATCGCGCCGCAATCGATCCCCACCGCCGCGCCCGGCTATGATACTGTCCGCTCGATTGCAACAACGGGCAGCGGCTGACACACGTGCGTCACTTCATGAAAATCGTCGGCGTCTCCCTGCTCGCGCTCGCCGCCGTCGCCCTTGCCGCGGCCGGATGGTTGGGGTTCCGCGATCCGTTGGCCGCCCTGCCGGCGCCGCCTTCGCCTGCTCAAGCGCAAGCGCAAATCCTGTCCGAAGCGGCCACGATCGATCGCATCGAACGGACGGTCGAACTCCCCGGCGACGGGACCGGCCTTTTCATTTCCCTGCCCGCGCACCGAACGAGCGGCCGGTTGCCGGTCGTTATTCTTCTCGGCGGTCTCGGCTCGGGGGCGAAAAACGCCCGCTACGTTCCCAACCCCGGCAATAACGCCCTGATCGCCTACGACTGGCCCATGCCGCTTCGGATACCGACGGGGCTCGCGATCCTGCCGGAAATACCCGATCTGCACGCCCGGCTCATGAGCATCCCCGCGCAGGTCACGGCGGCGATCGCCTGGGCCAAACGACAACCCTGGGCCGACGGAACACGGATCAGCCTGCTCGGGTTTTCGCTCGGCGCCCTGGTGGCGCCGGCCATTCAGCGCATGGCCGAGAAACACGGCCACGCCGTTTACCGCACCGTGCTGGCCTACGGCGGCGTCGGGATCGGCGACCTGATCGCGCATCATCCCCGCATCCGAAACGTGTCCGGCGGCGCTCTGCTTGGCCACATGGCCGATCTTCTGCTCCGCCCCTTGGAGCCGGCGCACCACCTTCCCCATCTGCACGGGCGATTTTTGGTGATCACCGGTTATGACGACATCTTCATTCCCCGGCACGCCAGCGTCCGCCTGCACGCCCTCGTGCCCGAACCGAAAACCGTCATCGCCAAGGAAGGCGGCCATATCGGCGTCGGCCCCAACCAGATCGAGCGGCTCGAAGAAATCGTCGCCTTGAGCCGGGCCTGGCTGCATAAGGAAGGGGCGATCACGCGCTGACAGGCAATCGGTAGGACGGGAACCCGAACCGCGCCGGAAAGCCCGGCGGGGCCGTCTCCCGAATGCCGAAGCTTTAGCGAACGGTCGACCGTTACATCGTCGGGGTGGCGCCGACCGTAATACGCCAGATCAACCGGCGTTCCTCGGGCCACGTGTAATCGAACGTAGCGAGATGCTGCACCGCGCAGTTGTCCCACATCAAGACGTCGCCGGCCCGCCACTTGTGCCGGTAACGGAACCGCTCCTCGGGAATGCGCTTGGCCATATCGTTGATGAGCGGCACCGCCTCCTCATCCGCCATGCCGATCACGCCGATGCATTCGCCGGGGCTCACATACAAGCACTTCCGCCCCGTGATCGGATGAACACGCACGAACGGGTGTTCCACTTTGGGTTGCTTCTTGCGGATTTCGTTATCCTGCGTGCCGGTACCCGTTTTCGCGCGGCGGCCGTGAACGTCGTGAACGACGATCAAATCATCGAGCTTGTTTTTGGTTTCCTCCGGCAAGGCATCGTAAGCCGCCGCCGAACTCGCGAAATTGGTGTCGCCCCGCACCACGCCGTCGCGAACCGGCACCTCGAGCGCATAGAGAAGCGTCGCCCGCGGCGGACGGGCCGTAAACGACATGTCCGTATGCCAAACCCGGCCGGCATCGGCATGGCCGATGTCCTTGCCGTCTTTTTGGATGTTCGACACCAACAGGATTGGGGAATGATCCGGATGCGAATAATGCTTCAGGAAGTTTTCCTCGACTGCGCCGAACCGTACGGCAAAGTCGATAAATTGTTGCGGCGATATTTTCTGATCGCGGATACACAGCACGGAACGTTCGTTGAACGTGTCTTCCAACGTTGCGAACGTAGCTTCGTCGAGAGGCGTCGATAAATCGACGCCGGTTGCTATGGCGCCGATAACGGCATCCGGCATGTCGATGGACAGAGCCCGCTCGGTTCGAGTGTCGGTTTTCTGCAATCCCATTATTTTTCCTCCGCTGTTAACGCCTCTTTTCCGCCGGCTTAAAGGCCCGGCTTGTTTCCCGGCAACGATTTAGGCATCATTATAGACCGATTCGGAACTTTTGGGAGGGCGGCAATCCTCAAGCCGCAAGATTTCATGGCTGACGCGAAGAAAGACCCGCCGGCGGAAGCGGAAGAGAAGAAACCTTTCGAGGTTATCGAATCCGAGCTTGACGAAAAAACCCATCAGGAAATGCGGATGCTGTATCGGGATTCCTCCGAAGCCGTTTTCTTCGCCAAGGGCATGCAATGGAAAACCGTCGGCGCCACCTTGACCGTTTATGTCATCCTGATCGCCTTGGCGAAATTCATTTCGCGCGATCCGACGTACCTGACGTTCCTGAAAGGCGCCCTGATCCTGAGCGGCATTTGCGCCATTTACACCATCCTCATCTACCAATTCTGGCAGCATGACGAGTTGCGGAAGTTGCGCACCGCCGGCGACCGTTTTTCGAACCTGTTCAAACGGCTCCGGAATCTCAAGTCCCGCAAGGAGTCAAACGTTCATCGTTACACACTTCTGTTTTTCATGATTGCCGTTCTCCTGCTTGGCGGTTTCATTACTTTTCAAAGCATTGCGCGTGTTTGACCGCTTTTAGAGGCCCTTCCCTACCCGGCATTCCTCGCGTACAGTACCCGCCGATTCAGGGGCAGGGCACGGTTGCCCCGCCGGCTATCTTAGAGGGCACGACTCTGAAATCGGGACGCAGGAACGGCTGGACCAGAGGCTTCAACAGGCTTCTCCGCTACAAGCTCATCATTCCCCTGAAAAGAAGCCCGCATTCGCCTCAGTATACGGCACGCGGCGTCATGATCGGTTTGATCTGGGCCATGACCCCCACGGTCGGCATTCAAATGCCGCTGGTGTTCGTTACCTGGCTGTTCACCCGCAAGGTTTTCAAATGGGACTTCTCCCTGATCAACGGGCTGGCCTGGACCTGGGCAACCAACGTTTTCACGCTGGTGCCCATCTACTATGCGTTTTACATTACCGGCCAACTGATGATGGGCCGAGGCGATCATCTCGCCGGTTACGAAAGCTTCCTCAAGCTCTGGACGATGGCTTTCGATCCCGATATCGGCTTCTGGGACACTACGGTCATGTGGTTCGACACCTTGGTCCGGGGATGGGGATTGCCGATGCTGATCGGCTCGATCCCCTGGGCTATCCTTTCGGGCTGGCTGGGTTATGTCTTGAGCTTGCGGTTCGTCATCCGCTACCGTGAAAAACGCGCCCGGCAGATCCTGATAAAACAGTAAAGTATTCAATGAAACCGCCGATAACGGCACCACCGCAAGCGATGCAATCAACAAGGGGGAATTATGGTAAAGTCATCCTATCCGGTAAGCGAACCGACTAAAACGCTGTCGACCTACATGGCGGGCGCGCTCAAGAAAAAACTACCCCCCAACGTCGTCGAAAAAACCAAACACCATATTCTCGATACCTTTGCCGCGATTATTTCCGGCTCCAGGCTGGTGCCCGGCGAACGGTCGATACATTTCATCAAGACTCAAGGCGGCGTCAAGGAAGCCACGGTCATCGGATCGAGCTTTCAAACCAGCGCCATCAACGCGGCCCTGGCCAATGCCATCTCCGCGCATGCCGACGAAACCGACGACTCCCATTTCCGCGCCAATATGCATCCGGGCAGCGTGGTCGTGCCGGCGGCTCTGGCGGTCGCCGAGAGGGAAGGCTCAAGCGGACAAGATCTCATGCGCGCCGTCGCCTTGGGATACGATATCGGCGCGCGGATCAACATGGTGATCGGCACCGAAAACCTGCGCAAGAAATCCCTCGACTCGCACAGCTTCGGCGGCTCGTTCGCCGCCGGCGCCGCCGCCGGCGCCTTGTTGAAATTGAACGCGCAACAGATGCGCTTCGTGCTTTCTTACGCCGCGCAGCAAACGTCGGGCATCCGCACTTGGCGGCGCGACCCCGAACACGTGGAGAAGGCCTTCGACTTTTCCGGCATGTCGGCACGCAACGGCGTCACGGCGGCCCTGATGGTCGACGACGGCTTTACCGGCGTCGACGATGTCTTTGCCGGCGATCCGAACTATTTCGATATCTATGTCGATAAACCCAAACGCAGCGAATTCACCGATCGGCTCGGCAAGTGCCATGAGATCGTTTACACCAACATCAAGAAATGGTCGGTCGGCTCGCCTGTCCAATCCCCGCTCGATGCCATGGAAGAATTGATAAGGACGCATAAATTCGCCGCCGACGATATCGATAAAGTCGTCGCGATCCTGCCGACCGAACGGGTCAGCACGGTCGATAACCGGGACATGCCCGACATCAACCTGCAACATCTGCTCTCGCTGATGATCCTCGACGGCACCGTCACCTTCCATTCGACACACGATTACGAGCGCATGAAGGACCCGAAGGCCCTGGCGATACGCCGTAAAATCTCGCTCAAGGGAAGCGATATGCTCACGAAGGCCCGGCCCGGCCGCCAGGCTATCGTCGAGATTTATCCGAAAAAAGGCCGCAAGGTTTCCAAGCGAATCCGTGCCGTGCGCGGCACGGCGGACAATCCCATGAGCCGCGAGGAGGTCGAAGCCAAGGCGCTCGATCTGATTGCCCCCATCCTCGGCAAGGCGCGCGCGCGCAAGCTGGTCGATGCGGTCTGGTCGCTGGAAAAAATGAAGGACGCCCGGAAACTGCGCCCCCTGTTGACGGCCTAATAGCCGCCGTAAGGAGCTTTCAAGCCGCGTTACCTCTTGTCGGCGCCAGTCATTCCGCTACCACGCGCGGCGCGCTGACGTCGGCGTCCTCGGGCACCCCGCCGGTCCCCAGTTCGGGATCGGCGCCGGTATCCTTGGCCACGAAAAAGAGACAATCCTCGTCGCCGACCGCGACGATGGTATGCAGGGCGTTCGCGGGGATATGGATAAGCCCGCCCGGACCGACCGTCTTCTCCTCGCCCTCAACCCAGGCCTTCAGCGCCCCCTTGAGAACGTAATTGAACTGCTCGACCTTCGGGTGGCGATGGGGTTGCGAGCCGGTGCCGCGCGCCTTATGCGCGATCCCGACCGTCATGCGGTCGCCCTTGACCCGCGCCCCCTTGGACGTCGTCATGTGCGGCGCGAAATCCTTCATGTCCATTTTTTCGAGATCGTGGAAATACTTCATGAAGCCGACTCCTTTTCTTATTTCGTTTCCGCTTTTTCGAAACCGGGCTCGAAATACGGCTTGTCCAAGGTTTGATCTTCGTTCTTGCCTAAAATCCATAAATCCGGATCGGCATGGGCATCCTTGGCCATGAAGTAGATGTTCTCGCCTTCGCCGACGGCAACCATATGATGCAAGGCGTTGGGCGGAATGTGAACCATGTCGCCGGGCTCCATGAGCTTGTGCTCGCCCTCGACCATCGCCTTGAACTTGCCCTTCAAAACGTAATTGAACTGCTCGACCTTCGGATGACGGTGCGGCTGCGAGCCCGAACCCTGTTCCTTACTGATCAAACCCGCCGTGATCCGCACGCCCTTGACGACGGCCGCCTCGGCGGTGGTGGTTTTCTTGCCGACCCAGTTCCGCTCGGCATCGATGATCCGGTAAAAATACTGCATGGCGTCCAGCCTCCCTTGTGAATTCTTCTAAACTTTACTCCTTGGGCTCGAAGCCGGGATCGTAGTGAGGCTTGTTGGCGCCCTTTTCTTCCGGGATGCCGAAAATGCCGAGCTTCTTGTCGGAGGCCGCATCCTTGGCCATGAAGTAGATGCAATCCTCTTCGCCGATGGCGACGGTTTGATGCAGCGCGTTGGCCGGTATGTAAACCAGACTGCCGGGACCGATCTCCATTTTCTCGTCCTCGACCATGGCGCGCAGCTTGCCCTTCAAGACGTAGTTGAACTGCTCCACGTTGGGGTGGCGATGGGGCTGAGACCCCGACCCGAGGGCCTTATGGATGATCGCGACCGTAACCCGTTCGCCATCGACCTTTTTCGGACGGGCCGTGGTATGCCGGGACGGCAGGTCCTCGAAATTCATGTTTTCCATGTCGTAAAAGTATTTCATGTGCTTCCCTTTCCGCGTCCACGCGTCATCTAAAATGTTTCGCCACTTCCATAAATTTCGCATACGAGTCGGGATCGATCGCAAAGCCTTCTCTAGGGGCGACGGAGAACTCGAATGCCGATAGCGTTTTTTCGATTTCTTCCTTGGCGATTCCGTTCGTGATGAATACGATCCGCGTCGTTTCGTTGCCGTTCGGCCATGCCTCGAGTTCCACCGGCGGGTGGAACAGGTGCTGAACCGCCTGCACGACGATCGGGATTCCCTGAACGTTGACGATCCCCTTCATCCGCAGGAGATCGCTGCCCCGGAAAGCCGACAGCATATTAAACCAAACCTCGAGCCCTTGCGCGGTAACCGGCTTATCGTAGGTGATGCAATAAGACGTGATGTTCGCGTCATGATGGGAATGCTTGTGGCCATGCCCGTGATCATGCCCGTGGTCTTGATGCTCGTGCCCATCGGCTTTCAGCCAATCTTCCAGATCGTCGGCGGACCAGCGTTCGTTATCCGGTTTCAAACCGAACAGCGTCGCCGGATCGACCTCGCCGTGCAGAATTTTCTCGACGCTCACGCCCGGATTGATGTGCTCGATGCGTTTGCAAAGCGCGTCGTAGGTATCCGCGTCCGCCAGATCGGTTTTGGTGACGAAGATACGGTCGGCCACGGCCACCTGTTTGATCGATTCGTAATGGGCATCGAACTGCCCGAGCGCGTTAAACGCATCGACCACGGTGATCACGCCGTCGACGAAGAACCAATCGCCGAGCCCGCTTTCGGAAATGACCGTCATGAGAACCGGCACCGGATCGGCGAGCCCCGTGGTTTCGACCAGCACCCGGTCGAACGGCGGAATTTCCCCTTTCGAGCGGCTCTCGAGAAGCGAGGTCAGGGTATCGACCAAATCGCCGCGCACGGAACAGCACAAGCAGCCGCTCGACAGCAGCAAGACGTCTTCGTTGGGCGTGGTCATCAACTCATGGTCGAGCGCGATGTCGCCGAATTCATTGATGATCACGGCGGCGTTTTCCATCCCCGGGTGCTTGAGCACACGGTTCAGCAGGGTGGTCTTCCCGCTGCCGAGAAACCCCGTGATGACGGTCATGGGAATAAAGGCCTTTTCAGGCCGGTCAACTTCAATCATTTTCTGGTATCACTGCCCTGGTTAGAAGGTGTTGAGAGCAGAATGGACCATACACCATGACGACGGTCAACCGCCAGAGCCTGATCATCCCTTACGGCACAAACCGTTGGGATGAAAATGTTTTTTCGACAACCGGCGGGGGTCACGAAGTTTTGACCTTCGAGTGCCGCACCCGCTTCGTCGTCATCGACCCCGCCCGGCACGCGCCCTATAGGCTCAACGGCGGGCGGTACGAATTCCCGTCGCCGCCGAACCTGCGCCTGCTGCCGACGGTCTGGGATCAACTGGGCTACCTCGAGGAACATTTCCTAGGCCTATGCGGGACCTGG
Source organism: Rhodospirillales bacterium (assembly GCA_040904505.1). Taxonomy (GTDB): domain Bacteria; phylum Pseudomonadota; class Alphaproteobacteria; order Rhodospirillales; family CALINB01; genus CALINB01. The sequence continues at coordinate 11,326 of JBBDTH010000139.1, forward strand.
GCCAAATACCAACAATTGTTCGTCACGCGGTATTTCGACTTCATCCGCGCCCGGGTCGAAGAAGAAAAGGAGCCCCTATCGGCACGGATTGCATCGTTCGGCGATCTTTACGAATACCGGGATTGGGCGTTTTCCGCCCTGCGCCCGTTCCCGCAGGCCTATCTCCATGCGCCGAAAGTTCCCGGCGGGGAAGCGCTCCCCACGGCCGGCGATTTCGTCGCCGTCGATATCGCGTTCTGGACCGGCCGCGAGATCGTCGTGATCGACCTCGGCAATCCGGAAACCGCCGATCCGTTCCAACGCCGCCGGATGGAGCGCATCCGTGACGCCGGCATTGCCGTCACGTCAATCGCGCCGGCCGTGCTCGACGGCGGCGATATGATGCACTTGCGCGACGCGCTTCCCGTGTCGTTCTCAAATTTTTGGGAAGGCGAATTGGCGCCCGCGCGCCCCTTCGTCGATACCAAGCTCGAGGACATCGATCCCGGCGATATCGGGTTTTAAGAAGTCAGATCGCGGCCAGGTCCGGTTCGTTGCCCATCAGGTACGCGCCCACGGTTTGATAGTGGATCTTATGGCCCTGGATCTGCTGCATCGCGGCGTGCAGGTCGCGAAAGCGCCGCTCGAACCCGTTGCTGGCGAAGATCGCCGTCGCGCCCGCCGCGTGATAGGCGATATCCGCCGCCGCCTTTGCTTCGTGAATGCCGAACGTCGTGGCCAGGCGAATCCGCATGCGGTGATCCGGCGTGGTCGCGCCGCTCGCCAGAACGTCTTCCCACACGCTTTGCAGCTCTTCCTTGACGTAGGCCCGCGCCGAACGGATGCGCGCCTCGGCGACGGCGACTTCCGATTGGGTAAAGGCGTTATCCTTGAGCAGGGTTTTACCGAACCGGCCCTTCTTCTCCGTCGCTAAAGTCTTGAACGATTCGAGAATGCCGCGCGCCAGCCCCAACGAAACGCCGGCGAAACAGGTGGTGTACAAAACGTTCGATTGAAACGCATAGAGCGGCGACTTGATGCGCACCCCTTCCATGACATCGCGGTGAAACAGAAACTTTTCGGGGATGAATAAATCCTGAATGGCATAGCCGTCGCTGCCGGTGCCGCGCAGGCCGATCACGTTCCAAGCGATCTTGCGTTCCGCTTCCTTCGCCGGAAACGCGAGCGTGCGGACCATCGGCTCGCCGTTCGGCTCCAGTCGCGGATCGCCGTGTTCGTCGAGAATCGTAACGTACTGCGCGCCGAGCCAGGTCACGTGATGGCCGCCGCTCGCGAACATCCAGTTGCCGGTTACGCTATAGCCGCCCTCGATGGGCTTGGCCTCGCCCCGGCCGACGCCCCAGCAGAGCGCGCCGCGGGGATCGCCCCAGATCGCCTTCGCCGCCGATTCCTCGAGCAAGGCCGCGACAATGCAGCAGCCGTTGGCCTGGCCCAGGCACCACGCCGTACTGCCGTCGTATTCGGCGACCGCGGACAGGGTCTCGAACAGGGTGATCGGGGTCACCTCGCCGCCGCCGTAAACTTTCGGCAGCAGCATCCGGTACAGTCCGGCCTCGTGCAGCTTGTCGAGAAGGCCGTCAGGCAGACGCTGATCCTGTTCGATTTGATCGGCGTACTTGAGGATCATGGGGCCGAGTTCGCGGACCCGCGCCACGTAATCGACGGCTTCGCCCGGTATGACCGAAGAAACGACCTTCAAGCGCGATCCCACCATTGTATGCCCTCTAATAAATGCGCGATTAGATATCCATTTCCAAAATATACAGACCGCCGGTAAACCGGTCGCACCCGTAAACGAGGCCCTTCTCGTCGACGTAGACGTCGTTGATTTGAATCGCGCCGGCGCGCGTGCCCGGCGGCGTTTCGGGCACGTAATAGGCGATCTCCCTCGGCTCGAACGGGTCCTTGATGTCGTAGACCCGCACACCCGCGTTGAACATCGCGCAGAACAGAAGATCGTTCGAGCGAAAGGAGAAATCGCCCGGCCGGTTCTCATGCACGTTGTGCGCGCCGAAACGCCCGCCCCGGCGGGAAAACTCGTCGACGGGCGGCATCGGCAACGTGCTGATCGGCACCAGGTTGCTTTCGTCCCGGCCGTCCAGAATCCAGACGCGCTTCGGCCAGTCCGCGGCACCGTCCTTGATGCTTTCCTCGCTCATGATCAATAAATCCCGATCGAGGATCGGCATCAGGGTATGCGCGAAACCGGGAAACGGCGGATAGGGATTCCATTGCGCCGCGACCTTCGGGTGCGCCATGTCGGAGATATCGAGGATGAACGTGCCCGCGTCGATGAAGGCCAGGTAAACTCGGTCGGGGCGCGCCGGATAAACATTCGTGTTGTGCGCCCGAAAGCCGACGTCGAATTTGGTTTTACGTTCCGGCGGCGGCGCCGTGTCGCCCTTGCGCGTGCCCGGCAGCCACCAGCGCCCGACCTCGACGGGTTTCGTCGGGTTGCGCACATCGATGGAGCGGTAGAACTGGCAATCGTTCGGATGGATCGGCTCGAAGTCCGGCGCCCCGCCCGAGAAGTGAATGTATTCGCCGTCGACGAACCAACACTGGTGAACGCCCATCGAACCCGGCCCGGAACAATCGTAAAAGGAAATGTGCTTCGGGTTTTCCGGCACGCTGACGTCAAACAGCTCGATGCCCGCGGGCGTGCCGCCGAGGCCCGGATCCGACAATCCTCCCGGCCCCATGGTCTGATAACAGACGGCCATGATATCGCCGGCGATGTCGAGAGAGTTCGAGCGCACGCTCATGTGCGGCAGCTCGGTCTGGACGACCAGCTTGGGGTTTTTCGGATCGGTCACGTCGACGCCGGAAAAGTTCTTGGGCGGGCCTTCATGAGCCAGCCACATGATCCGCCGGCCGTCCTTGGTGCCGTGAATCGCCATCCCCTCCCCCAAACCGCCGTAGCCGTTCAGGGTGTGCTGTGAAATCAGACGCATATTATGGGCTTCTGCTTGGCTCATTTTTCCTCCCGAATACGATATAAGGAATTATCGTTGGACGTTGTATTCATTCCACAAGTAACCTATTCAACCAGGGATTGCCATGCCAACACCACCGGAAAATTCAGCCCCCGCCCGCATTCCGGTCTCCGTGATCACGGGATTCCTCGGCAGCGGCAAAACCACGCTCCTGAACGCGCTGCTGAAACACCCGGGCATGGCCGAAACCGCCGTCATCATCAACGAATTCGGCGAGATCGGCATCGATCACCTTCTGGTCGAGGAAGCCTTCGAGGACACCCTCCTGCTCAACAGCGGCTGCCTGTGCTGCACGATTCGCGGCGATATCGTCGATACCCTGGACCGCCTGCACGGCCAAATGACCCGGGGCGAAATTCCCCCGTTCCGCCGCGCCGTGATCGAAACGACGGGCCTCGCCGATCCCGCGCCCGTGCTGCAGACCCTGATGACGGAAGCCCTCGTGGTGAACCGGTTTCGAGTCGACGGCATCGTCACCACGGTCGATGCCGCCAACGGCCTCGAGCAATTGGATGAATACCCGGAACCGATCAAACAGGCCGCCGTCGCCGATCGGATCGTGCTGACCAAAACCGATCTGGTTTCCGCCGATGAGATCGCCGCGTTGAAAGCGCGCTTGCGCGACATCAACCCGGCTGCGCCGGTGTTCGAGGTGCTCAACGGCCAGATCGAACCGGACAGGTTGTTCGACGCGGGGCTGTTCGATCCCGCGAAGAAAACCCCCGACGTGCAGGCCTGGCTGCGGGCGGAAGCCTATCGCGACCAAGAGGATCACGCGCACGCCCATCACGACGTCAACCGGCACGGCGAGAACATCCGGGCGTTCTGTTTAACGTACGAAAAGCCGATCCCGTGGGACTCCTTCAAGGCGTGGCTCGAATCCATCGCCTCGGTGCGCGGTTCGGATCTTTTGCGTATGAAGGGAATCGTCAACATCGCGGGCGAGGATAGGCCGATCGTGATCCACGCGGTCCAGCACGTGTTCCATCCGCCGACCCGCCTGGCCGCCTGGCCCGACGGCGACCATACGACCCGGATCGTGTTCATCACCCGCGGGATCGACAAAGAGCCCTTGGAGAAAACCCTCAAAGCGTTCGCCGAACAGGCGTCGTGAAAACCTAAACGACCGCGAGCGGCGCCAGGGCGTCGATATCCGTCACCACGTCGATGATGACCGGGCGGTTGGCCTTCAGCGCCTTTTCCAAGGCGCCGGCCAAATCGCCGGGTTTTTCGACCCGGATACCGAGCGCGCCCATGTTTTCGGCGATGGCGGCGAAGTTTACCGAGGTGAAGTGCCACAACCGCAACGCCTCGTCGGTCTGCGTGCCGCCGTAGACCCGGTCGAAGCCGCGCTTGGATTGGTTGCCCGAGCTGTTGTTGTTGACGATGGTGATGCTGTTGATCCCCCAGCGCGCCGCCGACTCGATCTCGGCGATGTGATACCAGAACCCGGCATCGCCCGTGAAGCAGATCACGGGGCGGTCCGGCGCACCGCATTTAGCGCCGATTCCGGCCGAGAACGCCCAGCCGAGATGCCCGGCGCTGCGCATGTAGCTTTGGCTCGGCTTGCGCAAGTCGTACATGCCGCCCATCCACATCCCGCCGTGCCCGGTGTCGACGACGACGATGGCGTCGTCCGGCACGTGCTTGGAAAGCTCGTGACAAATCCGCTCGGGGCGAATCGGCACCGCGTCCGATTCCAGCAGGTCCTTGTACTGGGCGTACCACTTGCCGACGATCTCGCCGGCCCGCTTCGCCCAGTTCGCCCGCTTGGCCGCCGATTCGCCGTTCGTCTGTTCGAGCATCCGGGTCAGCACCGTCTTGGCATCGCCCTGGATCGCCGATTTGAACGGATAGTTCCGCCCCAGCTCCTCCGGGTTGATGTCGATCTGAATGACCGGCGTGCCGATCTTCGGCACCTGCCAGAAATGCGTGACCATGCCGCCCGTCGAAGAGCCGATGTAACAGACCAGATCGGCCTCGTTCACGATCCGATTGGCGCTCTCGCGCGAATACGAGCCGACGACGCCGACCGATAAAGGATGAGCGCCCGGAATCGAATCCTTGCCGTTGAGCGACGTCGCGACCGGAATGTTCAGCAATTCCGCCAAGGCAACCAGCTCGGCGCCGGCGCCCGAGGCCCGCACGCCGCCGCCGGCGACGATCACCGGTTTCTCGGCGGCCTCGAGCAGGGCCAACGTTTCGCGAACGAGATCGGCGGGCGGTTCGGGCCTAAACGGCGAGACATGCGCGAACATCTCTTCGCACAAGACCTCCATCTCGGCCTCTTCGGCATCGACCTGGCCTTCGTTGCCGCGAAACTGCAAATGCACCGGGCCGGGCGTGCCGGTCGTCGCGGCGCGGAACGCCTGACGGATCATATCGGGAAACCGCCCGACCGCGTCGACGGTGGCGTTGAATTTGGTCACCGGCTCGAACGCGGGCACGTCGTCGACTTCCTGATAGACGCCCCGGAACTTCGTGTTCGGATCGCGCCCGCCGGTCATGGCGATCACCGGTGAACGGGCCAGCCAGGCATCGCGCAGGCCGGCGGCGAGATTGAGCGCCCCGATCACCTGCGCCATGCAGATGCCCGGCTTGCCGGTGGCGCGGGCGTAGCCGTCGGCCATATACGCCGCCGATTTCTCCGAATGAACGTGCAGCCGCTTGATATCGGTGCGCTTCTCGATCTCGACCATGCTGGTGCGCAGGACGGCCGGCACCATGAAGATATGGCTGACGCCGTACCCCTTCAGCATGTCGGCCATAATCTGCGCGCCGGTAACTTTCGCCATCCGTTTTCTCCGATTTAAAAATTTTAACGCGGGGCCGGGGCTATTTGATCGCGAGCGGATTGATCGGCGAGCCGACGCCACCCGTGATCGGCAGGGCCGGCGCCACGAACATGAATTCGTACCGGCCGTCCTTCGCGCAATCCTTGGCAAGATCCGTGAGATCGAAAATCTCGCCCACGGTCAGGCCCATGATCGGAATCGAAATCCAGTGCCACGGCTGATTGTAGGCCTTGGAATTATTCGGCCGAACTTCCGCGCCCCAGGTATCGGTCGCGACGCCGGCGACCTCCTTGTCATGCAGCCATTCCAGGGTATCGAAACCGAGGCCCGGCGCGTCGCCGCCGGGATAGCCGTCCCAATTGCCCTTCGCAAAGGCATGCTCGATCTGACCGGTCCGGACCAGCACGAAATCGCCCCGCTTGACCTCGACGCCGTGCTTCTTGGCGGCATCGTCGAGATGCTTGCTGGTGACCTCGAAACCGTCCTCCAGCCATTTCTTGCCGAGCAGCAGCGGAATGTCGAGCAGCACGCCGCGGCCGACCATTTTATCGCGGGTTTTTTCGATGCCGCATTTCTGCGCGCCCGCGCTGGTGACTTCGCGAATGTCGTAGCCGTTATACATATGGTCTTCGTAGAAAATATGGCCGAGGCCGTCCCACTGGGTGCCGCACTGGGTCGGCAGAATGATGAGATCGTCGGACGCGCGAATTTTACGGTGATCCAAGACGCCCGAATAGGCATCGGTGCCGGTGCGCAGCATGACGTGAATCGGATTGAAGCGGTTCATCGGCGGATATTTGGTCTTGCCGCCTTGCGGGCCCTTTTGGTCGAAATTCAAGGCGAGCGAGAAAACCTTGCCTCTTTGAACAAGCTGCGCGGCGGCAACGATATCCTCGGGCTTGGTATAGTTGAGGGTGCCGATCTCGTCCTTTTTGCCCCACTTGCCCCAGGTTTTAAATCGTTTCGCCGCTTCCTTCATCATGGGCGTCGTGACAAGCCCCTTGAAGTTGAACTTACGCTTGGCTTTCGCTTTCTTCGCCATAATGCCTCGATGCCTCCTCGGATTACTTTTTTGCCGCCGGCTCGTAGCCGGGCTCGTAATGGGGTTTGTCGTAGGTGCCGTCCTGGGTTTCCGTCTGCAGGTCCTTCGACACGTCCTTGATGCCGATGAACTCCACATCCTCATCGGACACGGTAATGAATTGATGGTAGGTGTTGGCGGGCACGTACACGAGTTCGCCGGGACCGACGATGCGCTCGTCCTCGCCCTCGATGACGACCTTCAATTTACCCTTCAGCAGATAATTGAATTGCTCGGTCGCATGCTTGTGCATGCGCGATCCCGTTCCCTTGGCTTTAGTCGCGAGACCGAAACTGATTCGCTCGCCGATCTTCTTCGCGCCCTGCGAAGACGATACGCCCGGTGCATAGACATGTCTGTCGATGTTCTCGAAATCGGTAAGGATATATTTGTTTGTCATAATATTACTCTCCCTCGATTGCCTCTTTCTAGCCTGTTCGATGCCCCACAGCAAGAAGCCCCGGCATCACTATACCGGGGCTTGCTGCCGTGAGCGTTAAAACGCCGATCTTAAAGATTATCGAGCTTTTTCCAGGAACCGGGCTCGGGATGGATCACGTAGCGCTTATTCGCCGAAAACTTATCGACGTACACATGACCTTCCTTCATCACCATCTTGATGTTGTCTTTTTCCTGCAAGACGGTGATGTCTTTATCCGGATTGCCGTCGATCGCCAGAATATCGGCCAGCTTGCCCTTCTCGATGGTGCCGAGATCCTTATCCAAGCGGACCGCCTCGGCGGCGTTTTTGGTCGCCGTCATGATGGCTTCCATCGGGGTCATGCCGAGTTTCACGTAAATCTCGAGCTCGCCCACGTTCTCGCCGAATTCCGGATCGACGCCGGTGTCCGTGCCCATCGCCAGCTTGACGCCGGACTGATGGAACTTCTTAAAAGACTCGAACGTATAAGGTTGAATCTTCTTCATCTTATCGAGAATGAATTTCGGCGTGCCGTTATTGGCGCGCGCCTTGATCGCATGATCGGTCCGGTGGGTCAGTGTCGGGATCACCGGAATACCCGCATCCTCGATCATCTTGATCGTCTCGTCGTCGGTAAACACGATATGCTCGATGGTATCGACGCCGGCGCGAACGCACATACGATGCGATTCCGCCGTAAAGCAGTGCACCGCGCACTGGTGATGGAAGGCGTGGCACTCATCGACGATCGCATTGAGTTCTTCTTGCGTCATGTTGCGAACGTCCGGCTCTTCCTTATCGGTGCCGCCGCCGCCGGATGCCGACGTTTTGATAAAGTTCGCGCCATGGCGAAGCTGTTCGCGAACGGCGCGACGCAGAGCGTATGGGCCGTCGGCCACCAGATCGTCGGCCACGCGGACATGGGCGCGCGGCAACGTGAGGTCCAAGTGCGAATTTGTGATCACCGCCCGGCCGCAAACGATCAATCGCGGGCCGGTTAGAACACCGTTATCGATGGCATCCTTCAGACCGACCATTTCGACCGTATTTTGCCCCGTCGGCAAGGCACGGCCCTGATCGCGCAATGTCGTAAAGCCCATCTCGAAGCACAGTTGCGCGTGGAACAGCGTGTAGTACGCCTGCAGGCCGCGCGACACTTCGAAGATCGCGATGCGATAGTTGTTCCAGGTAATCGGGTTGAAGGCCGCGATATGCACGTGCAGATCGAACATGCCCGGCATCAAGGTGTACTTGGTCGCGTCGATAATCTCCGCGCCCGCGGGAATTTTTACGGTCCCCTGCGTGCCGATTTCCTTGATTCGCTTGTTCTGGATAACGATGACGGGCTTGTTGAGAACGGTGCCGCCGGTACCGTCGATCAAACGCCCGCCTTTAATGACACGAATGTCGCTCTTGCCCGGTTTCTTTTTCGAAGTCGATTTTTTTGCCACTGGTCTAAGCCCCTCCCTTTGGCGCAACCGCACTCATGGCCCCGCTGGGCGGTCGATCCATTGAGAATGGTTTACGAAGTGAAACGATGAGGTAGTCTATGCATCATAATCGGGTATCGTATTCTGTCAATCGCCCGGCCGGGCTTTAATCAACGCCGTTCTACCGTTCAAACGCTTACGCAAAACCGCTTGCGTGTATTTCGCGCCAATTCTATGGTTTCGGTCCAGGGATCACGGCTCGGGAGCCGACACCGCAAAAGGGACGAAGACCATGGCGAAATCTTTGAAAAAAAAGAAGAAAACTACAAGCCGCCGGAAGACGGCGGCGCGTAAACCACGCGCAAAAAAGGCCGTAGCGAAACGCAAGACGGCGAAGCGAAAGACGACGCGGAAAACAGCCGCAAAAAAACGCACGACGAAAAAAACCAAAAAAGCGAAAAAAACAACGCGCAAGAAAACAACCCGCAAAAAAACGACGAAGAAGGCGCCTGCACGCAAAAAATCGAAAAAAACCGCTAAAAAAGCTCCAAAAAAGGCCCTAAAGAAGACTCCAAAGAAGCTTGCCAAGAAAACCGTATCAAAAGCGAAAAAACAATTTGTCTACAACCTTTACGATCTGAAACCTTCGAAAAGCCCCACCAGCGGTTCGGTCATCGCGCACCGCAAATTGTCCGGAAAATCGACGACGGAAGCCTGTCAGCTTACCGGCGATCAAATGTTGATCGGCATTGCCCACAAGCGGCGCGGCACCGGCTCCAAGTTCCACACCCATCCGAACGAACAATTCAACTTCGTTCTCAAGGGCACGCTCCGGGTCGATATCGGGGATCAGACCTTCTACTGCCCTGCCGGCAGCGTCGCCCACATTCCGGCCGGTGTCGTCCACAGCACCTGCGCCACGGAAGACGAAGACGTCATGTTTTTCGTCTGTAAGGATACCCGGCACGGGATATCGGGCCCGCCGATCGACGGCAAGGAAGACGGCGCGCGCTACCTGCCCGGTTTCGAGCCGACCGACGAACAACTCGAGAAAGACGCGGACTTCGACCCGATTCCGACCAAGTCGTAAGCAAAGCCCCCCGGCACGGGCCGATATGGGCCCCGTGCCGGAGGCGCTTGCCCCGGCAATCGCAACTCTGGTAAAACCGGCTGAAAAGCGGGACATTCAAACCCTGTGCCGGTACGCATACTCCGGGGGACTTCCCCCTCCTCCGGTCACTCTCGCCGATCATGGCCGATCGTGGCCGATCACAAGGCCAAACCCATCGGAAGGGGTACCGGACGGCCCGCATAAGCCATTGGAGGCATCGATGAGCACTCAGGACATCTACATCCTCGGCGGCGCCCGGACGGCCATCGGCCGGTTCGGCGGCGCCATGGCCGCCGCAAATGCCGTCGATATCGGCGGCGCGGCCGTGCGCGCGGCCGTCAAGGATGCCGGCATCGATCCCGAGGCCGTGAACCTCTGCGTCATGGGGTTGGC
>JBBDTH010000140.1:0-21313 GCA_040904505.1 Rhodospirillales bacterium
GCAGCAGGAAGAAAACCGCCGCCGCATCCGTCGAAGCGACGATCGAGCCGAGAAGCAGGACCTCGAGAACCGTCCAACCGTCAAAAAGATAATAAACGACGATGCCGACGAGCGCGGCCGTAATGACCACGCCGAGCGTGGCCAGCAGCATCGACGGCACCAGGGAATTCCGAAAAATCGATAACTTGGTCCGTAAGCCGCCGTCGAACAAAATGACCGCCAGGGCCAGCGAGCCGACCAGATAAGCAGCCTGATAGTCGTTGAAAATCAACCCTCCGGGGCCGTCTTCGCCTGCGAGCATGCCCAAGATGAGAAAAACCAGGAGCAACGGGGCGCCGAAGCGTGTCGCGATCAGGCTCGACAAGATGCCGAAAAGTACGAGTAACGAGCCGATCAGTATGATCGCGGTGACGATGTCGAGACTGATCATCGAGCTTTATAAATACTATCCCGGGTTACGACCGATCACCGATCATATCGGGTCTCCGAGAGCTTGGCTATCGCCCAGGCTCCCCGTAACCCTCGGGGGCGTACCGCTGAATTAAAGGAATCTGATCTAGCGCCGGTTGCGGGTTCGCGTAAACGTCGCGATGCGGTTGACCACGGGATGCTTGCCCCAACCGCCGCGGCGCGTGCCTTCGAGCGACATGATCTTGCGCCGATCCACGAACAGATTCACCTCGGGGCCGTAGTTCTTGATGTAATGGGTATAGACGTCCTTATCGTCGGCCTCGAACATGATCCGATCCAGGGGAAACGAGCCGGCGACCTTCGAGACGATGTCCCAGCGCCGGTTCTCGGCCTTCACGCTCTCGGTGATGCCCTCGGACTCCAGCAACAGCATCCAGGCCCCCGCCTCCTCGAACTGCTTGAGGGTGTTGAGCAACCGCGTGACGTCGACCTCGATCTCTTCCTGTTCCGAGATTCCATATGCGACACCGACCTCAGCGATCGGCTTGATGTCGAAGGTCTTGACGTAATCCATCAGTTCCAGCAGATCGTCGAGCGGAATGATGGCGATCTGCGCGCACACCTCGATGTGGGTAACCCCCGCCTCGCGCACTTCGCCGAGAAACCGGGTCACGGAATCCCCGCCCTGCAGCAAGGCCAATTCGAGCAACGCGCCGCCGAGCCCGACCTCGACGTCATGCTCCCGGCAAACCGCGATCTTCTCGGCGAGTGCCTTCTTGGTTTGCATGCGCACGCCGAACCCGGCGAGTTTGAGGATGTCGATATATTCGCCGACACCCTCGAGAAGCGCCTCGGTCTGCTTGGTGCCGATGCCCTGATCGCGGGCGTAGGTCAGCCCGCGCGTGCGCGGTTTGGCCTCGCGCGGGACCAGATTGATGCTCTCGAACGCCAGCTCTTCGCGTTGACCGTTTCCTTTCGGCATTATTTGTTTCTCCCTTATTCGGCAGCCGCCGCCAGAACGTTTCTGGCGATCTCGTTGAATTCCTCGTCCGTGACCGAACGTTTGTTGCTTATCGATTGTTCGTGAATGCGGTTCACGATGACGTCGATCTGCTCGTCGTTCGCGCTGAGGCCGATCTCGGCGAGTTTCTTCTTCGTCACGTAGGGCCCGGTATACTTGCCGAGCGGAATGCGGTTGGTGTTGCCGACCGCCTTGGGATCGATGAACTCGTAGACTTCCGGGTTCTTTTCGAGGCCGTACACATGGGCGTCCAGTTTATGGGAAAACGCGTTTTCGCCGGTCAACGGCTGGTTGCCCGGCAACGTCATGCCCGACAGTTCGGAAACCAGCCGGGACAGCCCCGTCAGCTTACTCAAGTCGACCCCGAGGTCGACGCCGTACAGATGTTGCAGGCACGTCACCGCCTGGGCCATGTCCACGTTGCCGGCGCGCTCGCCGAGCCCGTTGATGCTGGCGTCGATAATGGTGGCGCCCGCCTTCACGCCCGCCAGGCAATTGGCCAGCGCCAGGCCGAAATCGTTGTGGCAATGCAAGTGAACCACCACGTCGTAGCGTTCCATGATGGTGCCGACGAGATATTCGACGCCTTCCGGGGTCATGCACCCGGCGGTATCGGAGCAACCGACGTCGGTGGCCCCGGCCTTGATCGCGGTATCGTAGCTCTGCAACAGGAATGGCAGATGCGCCCGTGTCGCGTCGGTCGGGGAAAAGCGCGTGCGAATCCCCGTCGCCACTGAATACGGGATGCATTCGGCAATCTGCGCGAGGGCATCCTCGCGGCTGACCTTCTGCACGTAATCGAGCCGGAGATCGGAAACCGGATACATGAGGTTGATCGAATCCGCGCCCGAGTCGACGGCGGCATCGATCTGGCTTTTCCAGTCTTTCGTGTAAATCTGCACGATGGCTTCGATGTCGGCCGGACGGTTCGATTTCTTGACCGTTTCGATGAATTGCCGGTCGACCTTGGAGCGGCCCGGATAGCCGCCCTGAATCTTCCGAATCCCCGCCTCCAGGAGCTTGTCCGTGATCGTCAGCTTCTGATCGAGGGAAAAATTGACCTCGGCGGCCTGTTCGCCCTCGCGCAGGGTGACGTCCTTGATGGTCAGGTTTGGATGGACCCGGCCCGCGAAAACCTCGCGGCCCTTATCCACGGGTTCCGTTTGTGTCATGCCGCCGTACCTCCCGTCTGGGTTTATTAGTATCCTCTAATCATATAAAACCCATCCGATGTTGTCTATCGAATCAAAAAGCGTGATGGCGTTCCTGCCGATGATGTATATGTGTTTGACGCAAAATATTTCTCACCCATTTTCTCGCATGGTGAACTCGTGACTTCCCCAAATACCCAGGACGACGGAGCCTTTCAAAAGGAACACTGGCGCAACTACTATGCCGCCGCCTGGACGTTTAAATTGCAATATTTGCAGCACCTCATGGAGTCCGGCGAAACCGATCCGTTGCGCCTGATCCGCCTGCTGGAACAAACCGAACGAAAAAATTATCTCTCCTTCGACGAACGGGAAGGCGCCTGGGGGTGGAAGCCGATCGTCTACGAGTCCGCCCTGCCGAGCGGCACCAACCCCGTCAAAAAATCCTCCTATAAGGGCGAGATCATCGAGATTCCCTTTTATGCGAACACGATTTACAGCGATTTTATCCTGGATTTCCTGCAGGAAACCGGAAAGGTCGATTGCGTCGTCGAACTCGGCTGCGGCTACGGGCGCAATCTTTTCGAAATGCATTACGGCGGCGGTCCGCGCATCCCCTATTACGGCGGCGAGCTGACCCTGGCCGGACAGGTGCTCGGCACTAAACTCGCGGCCCTCAATCCCGATTTAAATTTTTCGTTTCATCCGTTCGATCATGTCGCGCCGAACCTCGATTGGCTGCCGGCGTATGAAAAGGTGTTCTTCACGACCGTGCATTCGATCGAGCAGGTGAACAGGATCGACTTGGACTTTTTCTGCTGCCTCGTGAATGCCGCACCCCACGTGATCGGCCTACATCTCGAACCGTTCGGTTTTCAGGCCAAGCCGGACTTGGGGCCGGCCACGACAGCGCACGCGGAGTTTTTCCGCCGCAACGATTGGAACCTGAATTTTTACGAAACCTTGACGCGCGCCCGAGACGAGGGCCTGATCGTGATCGATTTCGTCGACACGGAACTGTTCTTTCCCTGCGATCCGATGAATCCGACCTCACTCGCCATCTGGCACAAAAAATAGCCGGCGTCCGGTACTCCCCTCATCGTCATCGCCCGGCTAAACGCATCGCGTCAAACGCGTTGCGTTTGAAGCCCGGGCGATCCAGTTTTTTACTTATTACTCTTATAATCCTAGATGCCCCGGAGCTTCGCCCGGGGCATGACGGTATGGAGTGCGTTTGAAAGATGATCGAACTACAGAGGCACAGAGGCAAAGAGAAGAAGAATAAACGAAACGCCGTATCGCTTTACCCCGTGCCTCTGTGGTTCATTCTCTTTTTCCGTCATCGCTCGGCGCGGGGGGCCGAAGCATGGCGGGGCTTAAAAAATTCCCCGCGTGTCCCGTTTCGCCGCCGTCAGCTTTCCGGGCATCGCCTGAATGTTTAGGTTTTGCACGTCGGACGCGGCGAGACCGTCCAGCCGCTCGACCAGCCCGATAAAGCGATCCCGCTCGGCCGCATCGACCGTCCCCTCGATCAGCGTGTCGAATTTCTTGATGTATTGCGACCTATCGAACGGACGCGCGCCGCGCGGATGGGCATCCGGCACGGCGACCTCGTCGATCAGGGTCGAGCCGTCCTTGAACGTGATCACGGCCTTGCCGCCGAGATCCTTCTCGAGCCCTTCGCGTTCGTCGAACCGGCGGTTCCATTCGTCGTCCTCGACCGTGGTGATTTTCTTCCAAAGCCGGACCGTACTCGGGCGCTGCGCCCGCTCAGGCGTGTAGTTGGCGACGTTGTTCCAACAGCCGTCCTCGAGCGACACCGCAAAACAATACATCGAGCTGTGATCGAGGAACCGCTTGTTGGCCTGGGGATCGTACAGGTGTTCGTAATCCTTAGCGCCGCACCCGGTAATGACGTTCGATTCATGTCGGAAATGAATGACGATGCTTTTGATATCCTCGAGGTCCTTGATCCGCCCGCGCATCTTGCAGGCGAGATCGACCATGGACTGGCCGTGCGAGCTGACCGAATATTCCTTGGTGTAGGATTCCAGGATCGAGCGCTTCGGCTCGCCCTTCTCCGGCAGCGGCACCAAGAAAACCTGATCGGGCCCGCCGAGGACGGTCGCGATCACGCTGAAATCGCCCTCGTACACCGGCGCCGGGCTGGTTTCCCCGCGCATGGCACGGTCCACCGATTCGACCGCCAGCTTAGAAAAATGTCCCGGCGCGTAAGCCTTCCAACTGGACGGGATTCCCTTGCGGCCTTGCCGGGTGGTCAGGCACACGTGCGCGGCGTAATTGACGGCCTGAAAGATCGTGTCGGTATCGAGGCCGAGCAGCGTGCCGATCCCGGCCGCCGTCGCCGGGCCGATCAAGGCCTGATGATCCATCTTGTAAGGGCGGTAGCGCAGCCCCTTTGCCAGGCACAGGTGTATCTCGTACGCCGTCAGGATTCCGCGCAGCAGATCGCCGCCGCCGCGCCCGCATTGCTGGGCGACGGCGACGATGGCCGAAATGTTCTCGCACGGGTGCGAAGCGTCGGCGCCATAGGCGGTGTCGTGCCAATCGAGTTCCCGGGACGCCGCCGCATTGGCCAGGGCCGCCCATTCGCACTCGACGCGCACGTCATTGGGAAGGCCGAATAACGTGGCCCCCGGCGCGCGCGGATGCGCCAATGCCTGCGTACGGGTGTTCACGACCGGATCGCGATTGATCGCGGCGATGGAAACCCCGGCGATGTCGATGATCCGGTTGATTGCCATCGCGGCAGCGGTATCGTCGAGCGGCGCCTTGTCGGCGGCAACTTCGGCGATCTTCCAGGCGAGCTGTTCGGTTTTCTCCAGCCACGGCACGGCCGGATGAACTTTCACTTCATGCGTTTTCATTTATCCCTGTTCCTCAACTATGTAAAATTCGAGCCGATGGTATGTCATCGATTGCTGACGATGATGAACGTCCCGCTTTCGCATCATTCAATAAACTCTTTTTCATCCGCGGGAAAGCAGGTGCAAAAGTGTGGATTAAGGTGAAGGAAGACCCGTTCACCGAGTCCCCGCCCCGTGAACACCTGTGTTTTAACCAGGAGAATCCAATCGCCGACGGCGACTTGGCAATGGTAGGAATCACCCATGAAGACGACTTCTTTCACGGTCCCCTCTAAAACGTTTTCCGGCTCGTCCGGCTTTTCGGCCATGATCTGAATGTGTTCGGGCCGTATCGATATCGAGGCTTTTTGATTGCTCTTGAGAGCCGTGGTGGGCGTAAACGACAATGTTCCGCTTTTCGTCTCGATCCGCGTCGGCTGCGCGGTTTGCGTCAACGAGGCGAGCACACGCCCTTCCGACATATTCGTCTGGCCTAAAAAAGTCGCCGTGAACCGCGTTTTCGGTTTGGAATAGAGGGACTCGGGCGCACCGACCTCGACGATCTTGCCCGCACTCATCACGGCAATCCGATCGGAAATGGCGAGCGCTTCCGATTGATCGTGGGTCACGAAAATCGTCGTGATATTCAACCGCCGCTGCAACGCCTTGATTTCAAAACGCATCAGTTCGCGCAACTTAGCGTCTAAATTACTCAGGGGTTCGTCGAGCAGCATGACTCTCGGTTCGTTCACGAGCGCGCGCGCGAAAGCCACTCTTTGCTGTTGGCCACCGGAAAGCTTCGGAGCGGGACGCTCCTCCAAGCCCTGAAGACCGACGATTTCCAATACTTCGGTCACCTTCTTTTTGATTTCCTGCCAGGGCCGATGCCGGACCATCAACGGAAACGCGACGTTTTCGAATACCGTCATGTGCGGCCAAACGGCATAAGATTGAAAAACCATACCGATGGGACGCCGATTGGTCGGTACGTTGATTCTGTCTTGCGATGAAAACACGACGTCGCCGCCGATTTTAATGGTCCCCTTTTCCGGTTTCTCAAGGCCGGCGACGCATCGAAGAGTCGTAGTCTTGCCGCAACCGCTCGGCCCCAGAAACGTAAACAGCGATCCTTTGCGAATATCGAGCGACACGTCGTCCAGGACGGAAACGCGGTTTTTTCCCTCCCCGAAATATTTCTCGAGGGACCGGATTTGCACGATATCGTCGTTGTCGTCGTTCATGATTTTACAACGCCTTTTTTATGGACTTGAAACCGTCGATATGAATATTCATCCGCTCTGTCATTTATTGACGATCCCGATACGTGCTCCCAACAGGCGGGCAGCGAAAGCCATCGTCAGCAGCAAAAGCATCATCAACACGCCGAGGGCGGCCGCATAGGTGTGGCGGCCGGCGTCGAAGAAATCGAACGTTAAGACGGACAAGACCATACTGTCGTGAGAATACAAAAGTATCGAAGTCGAAAGTTCACGCAGAGAAACGATGCTGACGTAAATCCAACCGGCCACGAAACCGGGAACGAGTAAAGGCAGGATAATCTTTCTGAAGGTCTGAAACCACGTGCCGCCGCTGGCGTACGCGGCTTCCTCGAGTTCCTTGTGGATTTGAATCATCGAAGACGATGAAGCGCGCATGCCGTAGGGCATGAATTTCGTCAAATAGGCAAGCAGCAGAATCCATATCGTACCGTAAACGGGTATCGGAAGCGTCAGATAGACCCATAAGAGGCTTATCCCGAGGACGATGCCCGGGATGGCAATGGGCGAAAAGGCAAGGTAGTCCAGATATTGCCGGCCCCGGATTCGGCTTTTGATCGTTATCCAGGCAATAACCGAGGACAGCAGCATCACCAAGGTCGCCGCCCCGAGGGAAAGATAAAAGCTGTTCCTGAAAGCAATACCGACGAGAGGATACTTGAGAACGGATATGTAATTGTCCAGGGTCATCTTTTCGAAGTATTGATCGAACGCAATGCCATAATAAGGAGCGAAGGACGTCCAAAGCATGACAAGAGCCGGAACCACCGCGGCGATGAAAAAGATCAGGATGGCACTCGTAGCCGTCACGTATTTCCACCGGCCCAAATCTATGACCCGAGGCCGGTAATTCTTCCCGGTGACGGTGGCATAGTTTTCCCCTCGGCGGGCAATCCTGGTGTAAAGGAAAACGCCGGTCATACTGATCACCAGCAATGTGACGGCATAAGAACTGGCAAGCCCGTAATTCGGCGGGAACTGGTGAACGGCGAGGAAAATTTTGCTGGTGAAAACGGAGATCTTGGCAGGAATGCCCAACAAGGCCGGCACTTCGAAGGCTTCGATCGCCTGGATGAAAATAAGCAAGGCAACGCTGAATAGGGCCGGTCGAACGAGCGGCAGGGTCACATGGCGAAAGGTTTTAAGATTGCCCGCCCCGGCCACCAAGGAGGCCTCCTCCATCGACGTATCCATGTTCCGGAACGCCGCCGACATGAGCAAAAAGGCCAAGGGATAGTGATGGATCGACTCGACCCATATCATGCCCGAGAGGGAATAGATATTGAATGGCCCCGTTCGGATATTCAGCAGTTCCTGAAGCAGCACGTTGACCATGCCGGTCCTGGGATTAAGCAGGAGTATCCATGAAATCGTGTTGAGAATGCCCGGAATAATGAAGGGAATCAGGGCCAAGATGACGAACATTTTTTTGAAGGGCGTATTCGTGCGTTCGCTGACCCAGGCCAAATAAGAACCGATCAACAAGGTCAGAAAGCACGAACCGAGGCTGAACAAAATCGAATTTAGGGTCAGTCTGTAAAAGTCCAGATCGAAATAGGCTTCGAAGTAGTTCTTAAACGTAAAAAACGCCCCCGTATCCCCCGGGGGCGCGCTTCGCACACTGCCGTAAAGCAACATGAACAGCGGAAGAATGGCGAGATAAAAAACGAGAAGAATGCAGCCGGTTAGAATAAGAGTCTGAAAGTTCAGAAATCGACTCATAGACCTTAGTCCTTTATTCCCTGCGTCTTCCTGTCTTCCGGAAAGAGACCGTCTTATGTACGCAAGGCACGCAAACGCCTATTCCAACGATGATGTGGAATGCGGCCTTTCCCGAGCGATGGAGAGAAATACCCCCTCGTTAGGTGAAGAGTTGCGTGAACTCCTTGTTGATTTCATTAGTTAACGCACCGACTTTTTCCTCATCGACCGTCCACACCTTGAACGTGCCGATATCGGGAATGTCGCTAGCCGATTTCATGTTTCGATGCAGGGTATGATAGCCGTCATTCGACGACAGAATCGTTTGCCCCTCTTCACCCAAAATGAAGTCCATGAACAACTTTGCGGTATTCGCATGAGGCGCGCTGGCAATGATGCCCGCATATCCCGGGGCGAGCACGACACCCTCTTTGGGCCAAACGGCGTCCACCGGTACGCCCTTGCGTTTCGGAACGATCACCCGTTCGGAGTTCTGAATGCCGATGGCGATTTCACCGGCTTGCAACCGCGCGCTCAAATCGCTGCCGCCTTTTAAAATGAGCGGTTTTTGTTTTGCCAGCTTAATCATGAAATCCTTACCGAGCTTCTCCCGGGCGACCGTATACCATGCCCGTCCCTTCGAAGAGCGGCGGACGTCCGGTATGCCGATCCATCCATCCTTCCACTTGGGGTTGAGCAAGTCGTCATATGTCGAAGGCCGCGCCGACGGTTTGACCTTGTTGGTATTGAACGCGATGGTCATCGAACTGGCCCTGACGGCGGCCATATAACCGTCAATTTTGTACTCGGCGGTGTAATTTTTATATTCCGGCGATTGATACTTGAGCACCTTGCCGTCTTTAACCCAATTCACCCAAAAAGCGCCCGCCGCGAACAGGATATCGCAGATTTTCTTATTGGCCCTCAATTCGGCTTCGATCCGCGCCGCCAACGCGGGGCCGCCGGCACGGTACAATTGAGTTTCCTTTACGAAGGAATATTTTTTCTTGAATGCCTTTAGAAGTTTCTCATTGGTTTTGATTTTTGCGCCGCTATAAAGCATTAAGCCGCCTTCGCTTTTCGCGTCGGAGACCGTATCCCCCAACGCGAACGAGGTCGGCACCATGGAAAGAGGCAGGGTTGCGCCGAGGCCCCCCGTCAATTTGAGCAGAGTCCGTCGATCGATATCACGCATCATGAAGTCCCCCGTGTAATAAAATTTTATGATTAAGTTTTTCGAGTACCGAAAAGATATAATCGGTACTTGTTTTTGTTATATTATAAAAATCTAAGACACGTGGGAAGAATTTGTTTCGGAGGGGCGGATCGTTCGTAAACGGATTTCGTTAACGCGTTAATCGCAATAAAACTTTTCGACAACGCCAAGAACAAACCACGATGGGAGTCACGAAGCGGAAGCCGGAGGTATGATCAACCGTGTTGCCGGCATTCGAGTTTTATCGCCGGCCAGTCGCTGTCTGTGGCAGCGGCGTTTATCGTGTATGAGTTAAAATCCGCTGTTTTCTCAGAACAAGCCGCAGGCCAAGCGCGCGCCGCCGCCGCCCAGAGGCTTCGGCGTGTCGGAGAAATTATCGCCCCCGGCGTGAATCATCAATGAGCGCTTTTTCAGATCGGCGACTTTCAGCCGCGGCGCCGATAGTGTTCCCGTCGCCATACCGTCCTTGCCGACAGTCAAAATAGGCAGATCGCCGAGATGCCCCGTGCCGTCGGGGCCTTCGTGTTTGCCCGTTTTTTGCGGGTCGTAATGCCCGCCGGCCGCAAGCCCCGGCACCGGTTTGCCGTCTTTTTGATGCGCCTTGCAACTGCGCTTTTCATGCACATGAAAACCGTGATCGCCGGACGGCAAGCCCTTCAGCCGGGGCTTGATAATCAAACCTTTCGGCCCGTCCTTGAAATAAACCTTGCCGAGGTATTTTCCCTGTCCCTTTTCCGCCGTCAGGTACATTTTGACGGAAACCTCCGACGATAAAGCGGAGGCGGTCGGCGTCAACCACACGCCCAATGCCGCAAAAGCGGCGATCGTCCCATAAGACAAGACTTTCATGATTTTCCTCCTGAAGGAAACGGATTCCGGAACACGGCGGTCCCAATCAGGTGAGCATGATGCGGCCATTTCCACGCCGTTGGCAATATCGATCGCACGGGTGGACGACCGCCCGATCAAACCGCTATGATTCCCCAATATCCAGATGAATAAGGAGCCATCCGATGGCGCTCGAAACCCAACGCCTTCACCCGCTGTTTGGCGTGGAAATCATGGCCGTGGATGTAACCCGCTCCTTGGACGGCTCGGTTGCCGCCGGCATCCGAGACGCCTTCGAAGAGCATTCTCTGCTGCTGTTCCGCGGCCAAAACGTAACCGATCAAAGCCAGGCTGCATTCAGCAAATATTTCGGCCCCCTATTAACGTCGGGTAGCAGTAACGTGACGGGCGGCACCATTTTTTCGAGACAGTCGAATGTCGATCCGAAAACCGGGGAGTTCATTCCGCTCGACGATCGCCGGACCCGTCATCAACTCGCCAACCAACTTTGGCATTCGGACAGTTCCTTTCGGGTCGTCCCTTCCCTGTGTTCGGTTCTGTCGGCGCGCGAGGTCGTTCGGAGCGGCGGAACGACGGAGTTCGCAACGATGCGCGCAGCCTGGGATGCACTCCCGCATGAACGCCAGCGTATGCTCGAACGGCTCGTTGCCGTGCACAGCCTGGCCAACTCGCGCCGCCATCTCGACGATAAAGAACTGATCGAGGCACAAGAAAAAGAATATCCTCCCGTCCGCCAGGCCCTTGTTCGCACGAACCCCGTCAATGGACGTGCCGCCCTTTATATGGGGGCGCATGCCTCCCACATTGTCGGATGGCCGGTCGAGGATGGGCGTGCGTTGCTGCATGAGCTTCTCGAATTCGCCACGGAGCCGAAATTCGTTTACAGCCATCAATGGCGCGAAGGCGACGTGGTCGTTTACGACAACCGCTGTCTGCTGCATCGAGCAACCCCTTTTGATTCCACCCGGTTCCGTCGGTTTTTACAACGGACCACGATCGCGGGCGACGGCCCGACGGCCCCTCAAAAGACGGCATTGGAATCCGCCTCCTCGGCATAGCCCGCCAAGGGCTATCTTTTTTTGGACACCGCGACATGGCGGTAAAAGCCGTTGGCGGCATGCGGCGCACGCAGTAAACTGGAAAGAAACAGGGAGATACACGCATGAGACTTTCGGGGAAAAACGCCATAGTCGTGGGCGCCGGACGAAACGCGGGCCGGGCCATCAGCATTGCCATGGCCCGTGAAGGCGCCAATGTCGCGGCCGTCGCCCGCCAAAACCAAAGCGAAATCGACGAAACGGTTCGTCTCGCCGGCGCGCACGGAACGACATGCCTGCCCCTTCTCGCCGACGCCACCGACCGGACGGCGGCGTTTGCCGCCGTCGAGCAAGCGACCCAAGCCCTGGGCCCCATCGATATCCTGTCCTACGGGATCGCCATTCGGCCTCCGAGCCCGTTTCTCGAGGTGACGCCGGAAATGTGGCGAGACGTTTTCGCGGTCAATCTCGACGGCGCCTTCCACTTCGCGCAAGCGGTTCTGCCGCAAATGGTGGAGCGAAAAAAAGGCGCGCTGATTTTCACCACCGGCCTGTCGGCGCACACCGGCCGAAGCTGGAATAAGGTGCATGTCGGCACCACCAAAGGCGCCTTGAGATCGCTGGCGCACGGCTTGGCCTCCGAGTTCGGCCCGCACGGCATCCGCGTCAATTGCCTGACGCCGACATTCATCGACGTCGCCCGGGATCGGCCCGACTGGTACCCGGATCCGAAATTCTGGGGCGAGGAAGGCAAGGACGCCGAATACCGCAATAAATTTCCCTTGGGACGCAAGGGAACCGTCGACGAAGTCGCGAGCGCCGTGGTGTTTCTTGCCTCGGACGACTCGAGTTTTATCACCGGCCAATCGCTGCATGTTAGCGGCGGCATTTATATGAGCTAGGAGCGTATCATGTCGTTAACCCGCGAATTATCCGAAATCGTCGCCGCCACCCGGTTCGAAGACCTCCCCGCGGAGGCCGTCGATATCGCCGCCCAGGTTCTGCTCGATTCCATCGGCACGACCATCGCCGGCGCCAACGAACCCGGGGGATTGGGCCGGATCACGATTGAGTACACCAAGCGCCTCGGCGGGCCCGATCACGCCAGCGTCATCGGCAGCGGCTTCAAGACCTCGGTGCTGAACGCGGCTTATGCCAACGGCACCCTCTGTCACGCCCTCGATTACGATCCGACCTGGTGGCCGCGCAACCATCCGGCGTCGCCCTCCATTCCCGCCATTCTCGCAATCGCCGAGCGCGATAAACTGCCGGGCGCGGACGTCGCGCTCGCCATCGTGCTCGCGTTCGAGGTCCAGGGCCGCATGCGGGTCGCCTCGAGCGGCCTGAAGTCCGGCGGCACGTTTCACCATCCCGGCATTTCCGGCACCATGGGCGGCACCACCGGCGCGGGCGTCGCGCTGAAGCTCAACGCCGAGCAGTTCTGCATGGCCTACGGCATCGCGGGCTCGCGCACCAGTTCCCTGACCGCGAACCACGGCACCATGACCAAACCGTCGCACAGCGGCCACGCCGCGCGCATGGGCGTCGACGCCGCCATGCTGGCGGGTTTCGGCTTTACCGCATCGGACGATATCTTCGGCGCCGGCAATTATTTCGATACCTTTTACGGCCCCGGCAATTCGAAACCGGAGCTTCTCGTAAAGGATTTCGCCAATCCCTACCGCATGATCAGCCCCGGTGTGAGCATCAAGCGTTATCCGGCGAAGTACGCGACCCACCGCACCATCGAGGGCGCCGCCGACCTCGCCAAGAAGCACGACCTCAAGCCGGAACAAATCGCATCGGTCGAGGTCGAATTCACGCCGACCAAGCTGGTCGACCGGCCGAAGCCCCGCTCGGGTCTCGACGGCAAGTTCAGCATGCAATACGCCGCCGCCATCGGCCTATTGGACCGCTCCGCCACGATCCCGAGCTATTCCGACAAACGCCGCTTCTCCCCCGACATGGAAGCGTTGCTGCCGAAGATCACGCTCAAGGAAAACCCGGACATTCCGGCCGACTTCCCCGACACCTGGACCATCGTTCGGGTCAAGACGACGGACGGGACGCTGCTCGAGGAAAAATGCGCCAAGCTGCGCGGCATGCAGGGCGTGCCCCTGCCGCGCGCGGAGCGACTCGAAAAATTTTACGGCTGCGTGACGCCGACCCTCAGCAAGGGCCAGGCCGACGAGGTCGTCGGGTTGGTCGAGGGTCTCGCGGACCTCGACAACCTCGAGCGGCTGATGAGCATCCTCGTTTCGCCCGCCGCGTTCGACAAAGCGGCGGAATAAACAAGGCCGCTTAAGATAATAAAACGGGAGGCCGTTAAGTGGCCTCCCGTTAAATTTCGGTCCGTCGAAGATCGGCGGATTACGCGGCCTTGGCGGCTTCCTTGTAGGGATTGCGCGCCACGTGATCCAAGTTCTTGCCTTCGATGCGGATCAGCTTGGTCGACGCCGTGCGGTCCGGCGAATGGACCGTGAGCGGCGGATAGACGACCGCCGAGCCCGGGGTCAGCTCGTAAGTCTTTTCGGGTTCGACCAGGGACGGTTGCTTGCCCTCGCCTTTCTTGACGACCTTCCATTCCGTCATCGTCGTCGTGCCCTCGGCCTGGCCGTAAATCGCCCAGGTCGGGCCGTGATCGTGCGGATGGCCGCCCTTCGGCCCGGTATGCACGTGCGCCACGATGCAAAACCCGAACTCCGGATCTTCATAAAGGATCGTGCGCGGGTTGGTATTGTCAGGCCCCATGTGGGTCTTGACGAACTCCTTGTCGTTCAACGCGGCTTCCAAATGCCGCCGGACCTGTTGCAATCCGTTCGTGCCTTGATCCTGTTTCAAGGCATCGTGGCAATCCTTTGAAAACCGTTCGAGCGTGTAGGCCATCTTTAGCTATCTCCCTTTATATATAAACCGGACCGCACCGGCGGATAATCTTACTTCAACGGACACGTGTTTAAACCGAACATCTTATAAGCGGGGCAAAACCGGATCAGCGCCGTTAATACCAAAACCACGCCGACGGCCAGTCCGACCCATCCCCAAGGATCCTGCACCCAATACGGCATGGAAGCCAAAACGAGGCCGACGATAAACCGAATGACGCGATCCACGGTTCCGACATTGGCTGACATGATACGATCTCCCATAAAATTCGATCCATCAGCCCTCTCTACTGGAGCCATCATACCGAGGCCTTGAGGCAAATCAATACCACACAAGAAAATTGTTATATTCCTTTAAAGCACTGTTGTATCGGCAAATACTACAGAATTAAAACGTGAATAATCGATGCCGCCCGCCTCGGGCTTCCCGAACGCGCTACCCGCTCAGCAACCACCGCATCCCGTAAGCCACCGCCGCCACCGCGAGGATGGAGGCGGCGTACAAACCGGCGAACCACACCCATCGGCGCGTGTTGGAGCTTTTGTTGCGGTCGGTCTTATTCATGATCAGTGATAGCCGACGTCTTGTTTCACCTTGCCCCGGAACACCCAATAGGAATACGCGGTATAACCCAGAATAACCGGAATCAGCACGGCCACGCCCACCAACAGGAACGCCTGCGATTCCGGCGCGGCGGCGGCGTCCCAAATGGTATAAACGGGCGGCACCACGTATGGCCACAGGCTGATGCCGAGCCCCAGATAGCCGAGCGCGAACAGGCTCATCGCCAGGATGAAGGGCGCCATGTGCCGGCGTTGCAGGATCGCCCAAAAAAGCCCGAACCCCGCCGCCGCGACCGCCACGGGAACCGGCGCGAGATACAGGATATTCGGCCACGAGAACCAGCGATCCGCGATCGCCGGGTTGAGCAACGGCGTCCACAGGCTGACGACCCCCATGCACACGATCACCGAGGCCAACAGCCATAAGGCCATACGATAGGCCCAGTTTTGAATATCGTTCTCGGTCTTGAGCACGAGCCACGTCGCGCCGAGCAATCCGTATCCGAAGATCAAGGCAAACCCTGTCATGACACTGAACGGCGTCAGCCAATCGAAGGCACCGCCGGCGAATTGCCGGTTTTCCACGGCAATGCCCTGTATGAATGCGCCGAGAGACAGGCCTTGCGCGAACGTGGCCGTGATCGAGCCGAGTGAAAAGGACAAATCCCAGAGATGCCGGTAGTCTTCCGATTTGAAGCGAAACTCGAAGGCGACGCCCCGGAAGATCAAGGCGATCAGCATGACCGACAAGGGCAAATACAACGCCGGCAACAAAACCGCGTAGGCCAGCGGAAACGCCGCCAGCAATCCGACCCCGCCCATCACGAGCCAGGTCTGGTTGCCGTCCCAGACCGGCGCGGTCGAATTCATCATGACGTTTCTATGCGCATCCGAAGGGGCGAAGCGGAACAAAATGCCGACCCCCAGGCTGAAGCCGTCCATCAGCACGTACATGAAAATCGCAAAGGCGATCACGAGGGCGAAAATCAACGGCAGATCGATCATGATCCCGCGCCCTTCGTTTCCTCGGCGGTGTTCTCGCGCGCCGGCAGCGATTTGACCGTTTGGCTGTCGCGCCCGCTGAACGCCGGTTCCGAGTCTTCCGGGCCGTTGCGAAGCAGCCGTAGGATGTAGTAAATACCGGCGGCGAAAATAACCGTATAGGAGACGATAAAGACGATGAGAGACGCCGCGACGCTGCCGGTCGGGACCGGCGACACGGCATCGGCGGTATACATGAGACCGTAAACCACATAAGGCTGGCGCCCCACCTCGGCAACCATCCACCCGGCGAGAACCGCGATAAAACCCATCGGCGACATCAACCGGCACGCCTGCAGGAACCAAGGCGTATCGTACAACCGGCCCCGCCACCGCAAGACCGTTCCCGTCGCGCCGAGCAGGATCATCAAAAGACCGAGGCCGACCATGAGCCGAAACGACCAAAACACGATCGCGACCGGCGGACGTTCGCTTTCCGGCCAGGACTTGAGCCCGCGCACTTCCCCCTCGGGATCGTGCGTGAGGATCAGGCTGCCGAGTTTCGGGATCGCTATCTCGAGCCGGTTTCGTTCCGCCGTCTCGTCGGGGATGCCGAACAAAACCAAAGGAGCGCCGGTTCTCGTTTCCCAATGGCCTTCCATGGCGGCAACTTTCGCCGGTTGATATTCCAAAGTGTTCAATCCGTGCATATCGCCGACCACGAGTTGCAAGGGCGCCACCAGAACGATCATGCCCATCGCCATCGAGAGCATGATCTTGGACCGTTCGACGAACCGCTTCTCGACCAGATACCAAGCCCCGACCCCGGCGACGACCAGCGCCGTCGTCAGATAGGACGCCAGCACCATGTGCGCCAAACGATAGGGAAACGACGGGTTGAAGACGATCGCCCACCAGTCCTTGGCGTAGAAGATGCCGTCGCGCATTTCATGTCCCGCCGGCGTTTGCATCCAGGAATTGGCGGACAGAATCCAAAACGAGGAGATCAAGGTGCCGACGGCGACCAGAACCGTCGCGGTAAAGTGAAGCTTCGGGCCGACCCGATCCCAGCCGAACAGCATGATGCCGAGGAACCCGGCTTCAAGGAAAAAAGCCGTCAGGACCTCATAGGCCAGCATCGGGCCCATGACGTTGCCCGTCACATCGCTGAACCGGCTCCAGTTGGTGCCGAGCTGATAACTCAGCACCACGCCGGAAACGACGCCTAATCCAAACGAGACCGCGAAGATCTTGGCCCAGAACTTATAGATGTCCAGATATCGCCGGTGTTTCGTGCGCAGCCAGCGGTATTCCAGAACGACCAGCCACGACGCCAAGCCGATCGTGAGCGCGGGAAAGACGATATGAAACGCGATCGTAAAGGCGAACTGAAACCGGGAGAGGAGAAGCGCATCGAACTCCATGCTCCAGTTTATCAAGAGAAGCCGTTATGCCGCCATAATATAAGTTAAACGGTCTTGTTCGCCCCGCGCAGCAGCATCTCGGTTTCCGCCGCGGAGCGGTAGCCGGCGAACTCGATGGGCACTTCGATCACCCAGGTTTTGCCGTCGGCCAAAGCTTCCTCGATGCGCGGCGCGACCTCGCCGACTTCCTTCACCCGAACTCCTTTAAACCCGAAGGAGTCGGCGAATTTCATGAAATCCGGATTGGACAACTCGGTGCCGATGTTGCGGCCGTACATGGCATCCTGGCGCTGGCGCAGGATCGAATAGCCGTCGTTGTTGAAGATCACGATCGGCATGTTGAGGTTGTATTTCTGGATCGTCGCCATCTCGCCGGCCCCGAACATAAAACCGCCATCGCCGCAGAACGACACGACCGTGCGCTCGGGATAACGCGCCTTGGCGCCGATGGCGGCGTGGAACGAGAAACCCATCGAGCCGTAGGTGCTGGCGAACAGGAAGCAGCCCGGCTGGTAGCAATCCAGGCCGAACCGGGTCCAGTGTCCCTTGATCGATTGCGTCGCCAGAATGTGATCGTGCTGCAACAGGGGGCGGATATCCTGCAACAGATCGTATTCGGCGGTGTGGCGTTTTTTCAGCTCATCGAGCGCCTTTTGCTTGAAAACCTTGGTTTCCTCGAAACGATTTTGCGCGGCCGCGTAGCCGTCCTTGCCGAGCGCCGTCAGAATCGCCTGCAGCACGGCCTTGGCGTCGCCCTTCACCTCGACCTTCGGCTTGTAGTTGCGGCCGAACTCTTTCTTGTCGATATCGATATGAATGATGGTCTTCGGCATCGGCACCGACCATTGCTTGGTCGCGCGCTGCGAAAACCGGGTGCCAACGGCGATCACCACGTCGCCTTTCGCCAAGACCTCGTCCTGCAATACCTTGCTGACCGAAAGCATGTTGCCGAGCGACAACGGATGATCGTCCGACAGCACGCCCTTGGAGCCGTTGGTGCAGAACACCGGCGCCTGGAGCATTTCGGCAAGCGCCTTCACTTCCGCCATCGCCTTGGCCTTCACGCCGCCGCCGCCGACCCAGAGGATCGGACGCTTGCCCTTCTTGATGAGCTTGATCGCCTCGGCGAGAGACTGCTTGGGCACCGGCGGCTGCGCCACGTTCGCCGGCGACAGGATCTTCGCGTTCGCTTCCGCGCTCAAGACGTCAGACGGTATTTCCAAATAGACCGGCCGGGGCCGGCCCGTGCGCATGCGCCGGTAGGCCTCGTTGATGGCTTCGGGAATTTCCGCCACCTTGGTAACGCGATGCTGCCAGGATGAAACGGTCTTGAAATTCTGCATCTGGTTGGGGCCGTCGTGATAGACGCCCTTTTCCTTGTCGAGATACTTGCTCGGAATTTGCGTCGTGATGTGCAGCATCGGCCAGGATTCGTTATAGGCCTCGCCCATGGCCGCGACACCGCCGGCGGCGCCCGGCCCGACGGTGGTCAGCAGAACGCCAGGCTCGCCGCCCGAGACCCGGCAGGCCGCATCCGCCATATGGCCCGCGCCGTCTTCGCTGCGCGGCGCGATCAAGCGGATCGTGCTGTCGCACAACGCATCGTACGTCGGCATCAGGGTACTGCCCATCACGCCGAACGCGAGCGACGCGCCTTCCGCTTCAAGCGCCTTAACGACGGCCTGGCCGCCGGTCATCTTTGCCATGAAAGGCCTCCCGGGAATGAATATTAGAAGATTATGAGATAAAGATTTAGCACACGTTGAAAAGCCGTGGCAATCGGGGGTTCCGAAAAACCGGAAACGGACGGCTTTACGGCGCGGGCCGCCGGTTCAGTAGGACGACGAGCTCGTTCGGATAGCCGTAATTCAGCATGATCCGAGCCCGTTCCTCGAGCATGTCGGGGTCCAGGCTATCGGGATGCAAGGCCTTGACCCGGTGTTCCAACACGCGCCTATGCGCCAGCAGAACCTCGTTCCTGGCCCGGGCCTCCTCGACCTGCTGGGTATATTGGCGCAAGGCGATAATCCCGCGATCGCCGTGGATCGCGTGATAGGTGAAATAACTCACTGCGCAAATTCCGAAGATGGGCCCCACGATGAAGCGGGCTCGGCGGCGCAGTTCCCTGAGAATATTCATTGTTCATTCCATTCTGGAACGTGTCCTTCCCCATTGAATACTTTCGCCGTAAACCTTTAAAAAAGTCTTTCGAAAAAAACGCGCGCGGCAAAAACCCGCGATGCAGCTTTACGGCATCAGCGTGGCCGAGTGGCCACCGAAGATAAGCGTAAGGGTCTTTTAGCGTAAAACGGAGCGTCCGGCGTAGGTCGCCTGGCTGTCGAGCTCTTCCTCGATGCGGATGAGCTGGTTGTATTTCGCCAAGCGGTCCGAGCGGCTCAAGGAACCGGTCTTGATCTGGCCGGCGTTGGTCGCGACCGCGATATCGGCGATGGTCGAATCCTCGGTTTCGCCCGAGCGGTGCGAGATCACGGCGCTATAGCCCGCCTTGTGCGCCATCTCGACCGCTTCGAGGGTTTCGCTCAACGTGCCGATCTGGTTGACCTTCACCAGGATCGAATTGGCCACGCCCTTCTTGATGCCGTCGCGCAAGCGCGCCGGGTTAGTGACGAACAGATCGTCGCCGACCAGTTGCACCGTGCTCCCGAGAGCATCCGTCAGCGCCTTCCAGCCGTCCCAATCGTCCTCGGCCATGCCGTCCTCGATGGAAACGATCGGATACCGGCTAACCAGGTCTTCGTAATATTTCACCATGCCGGCGGCATCGAGTTTTTTGCCCTCGCCCGCCAGATTGTATTTGCCGTTTTCGAAAAATTCAGTCGACGCGGAATCGAGCGCCAGCACGATATCGTCGCCCGGTTTATAGCCGGCGGCCTCGATGGATTTCATCACGAACCCGAGGGCGTCGTCGGTGCTTTTGAGGGCCGGCGCGAACCCGCCCTCGTCGCCCACGTTGGTCGAGTGCCCGGCCACCGACAGGCCTTTCTTCAGCGCCTGAAACACTTCCGCGCCCATGCGCACCGCATCGGTGATACTGTCGGCGCCGACCGGCATGATCATGAATTCCTGAATGTCGATGGGGTTGTCGGCGTGCATGCCGCCATTGACGATATTCATCATCGGCACCGGCAGGATGTGCGCGTTGGCGCCGCCGATGTACTTATATAACGGCAGCGCGGCCTCGTCGGCGGCGGCTTTCGCGATGGCGAGGCTGACGCCGAGAATGGCGTTCGCCCCCAACACGGACTTGTTCGGCGAACCATCGAGATCGCGCATAACCTGATCGACCAGCAATTGGTCTTCCGCGTCCATGCCGCAGATCGCGTCGAAAATCTCGCCGTTCACGGATTCGCAGGCATTCAGCACGCCCTTACCGCCGTAGCGGGATTTGTCGCCGTCGCGCAGTTCGACCGCTTCGTGCGCACCCGTCGAGGCGCCCGAGGGCACCGCGGCGCGGCCCGAAGCGCCGCTTTCCAGGATAACGTCGACTTCGACGGTGGGGGTGCCCCGGCTATCGAGGATTTCGCGGGCGTGAATGTCGAGAATGGCGGTCATGATGCGGTCTCTTCCTGGAAATGATGAAAAGCGCGTTTCTCATAGCCGTTTGGCCAATGCGGCGCAAGGGAACCCGCCCCTTAATCGAGCGAAATCGGGGCCGCCTTGGCGATCCGGTCCAATTCCTTCAAAGTCTCAAGGATTCCCGGCAAATCCTTCAGGTTGATCATGTTGGGGCCGTCGGAAGGCGCGTTATCCGGGTCCTGGTGGGTTTCCATGAAGACGGCGGCCACGCCGACGGCCACGGCGGCGCGCGCCAGCACGGGCGCGAACCGGCGATCGCCGCCCGAGGTCGTGCCCTGCCCGCCCGGCTGCTGCACCGAATGGGTGGCGTCGAACACCACCGGGCAGCCGGT
>JBBDTH010000141.1:0-20780 GCA_040904505.1 Rhodospirillales bacterium
CTTGCCTACGTCAAAACTCACGGTTTCGGCACGCACCGGTTTCATTGCGATGAGAAGTACGCCTACATCTCGACCGAAATGGAAGGCTACCTCGGTAATATTCTCGTCGTGTACGACATGAAGAACCCCGCGAAACCCAAAGAGGTTTCGCGCTGGTGGATGCCGGGCCAGCATATCGCCGGCGGCGAGAAGCCGACCTGGAAGGGCTACAACAATCGCCTGCACCATGCGATGCGGGTCGGGGACGAGTTATGGGCCGCCGTGTGGCACGGCGGCTTCCAGGTGCTCGATGCGAAGAACATTAAGAACATCAAGACGATCGGCGCGATCAACTACCATCCGGCGGCGCCGATGACCTCGCATACCATCATGCCGCTCGAGAAGAAGATCAACGGCCGCCGGATCGCCGTCGGGATCGACGAAGAACATACCCACCATGTCGGGCAACCCCATGCCTGTATGTGGGTATTCGACGTGACCGATCTCAAAAACATGCAAATTCTGTCGTCGTATCACGTGAGCGAGCTGGATTCCCCGTGGAGCCGCCTGGGCCGTTTCGGCGCGCACCAGTACCGAGAAAAACTAAACTCGACGCTGGTGTATAACGCTTGGTTTTCGGGAGGATTGCGGATCGTCGACGTGGCCGATCCGTTCCTGCCCAAGGAGGTCGGATACTTCATTCCCGAACCGATCAACGGCAACAAATCGCCGCAAAGCAACGACGTCGACGTGGTGGACAAGGACGGGTTGGTATATCTCTTGGATCGTCTTGACGGTCTGGACATCCTGGAATTCAACGGCCCATAATATTTTTAACGCCTGAATATTTTTGACGCCTGACCAAAAGGCAATTCAATCCATGAGATATCTTCGCCTGGGTCGATCCGACCTTGAGATTTCGGTTATGGGATTGGGATGTTCGGGCATGTCGCCCAAGAACGACGTGCCGCGCGACGATGCCGAATCCATCGCCACCATCCGCCGGGCGGCGGACGCGGGTGTGACGCTTTTCGATACGTCGGATGCCTACGGCAACGGCCATAACGAGGAGATTCTGGCCGAGGCGCTCAAAGACCGGATGGACAAGGTCGTGGTGGCGAGCAAGTTCGGCAACATGCGTAGCCCGACCGGAGCGGTTGCGGGCACCAACGGCAAGCCCGATTACGTGCCGGTTGCCTGCGAGGCGAGCCTGAAACGGCTCGGAGTCGAGCGGATCGAACTCTACTACCTGCACCGGGTCGATCCGAACGTGCCGATCGAGGAAACCGTCGGCGCGATGGGAAAGTTGGTCGAGCAGGGCAAGGTCCGCTGCATCGGCTTGTCGGAAGCGAAGCCCGACGAGATCAAGCGCGCCCACTCGGTGCATCCGATCGCGGCGTTGCAGTCCGAGTATTCGCTCTGGACGCGGGAAGCCGAATTGGAAGTGCTGCCGATTTGCAAGGAACTTGGCATTACGTATGTCGGCTATGCCCCGCTGGGACGCGGGTTTCTGACGGCAAGCATCAAGAAACCGGAAGACATGCACGCCAACGACCGGCGGTGGGAACATCCGCGGTTTCAGGACGAGAACTTCAAGAAGAATATCGAACTCTTGAAGGTCCTTGAGGAAATGGCCACCGAGAAGAAATGCTCGCCCTCGAATATCGCGCTGGCCTGGGTGATGTCGCGCGATTGGGGGATTATACCCATTCCCGGATCGCGCCGCCGCCCGCACCTGGAAGAGAACCTAAGGGCGATCGATGTGACGTTGGGCCCGGACGATTTGGCTGCGCTCGAGGCGGCGTTCCCGGTCGGTAAGGCGGCCGGCACACGGTATCCGGAAAAGCAATTGCACTTGATGGGCTTTTAAGAAAGACCGAAAACCACTCGAAAATTATTGGGGATAGACGATGAAATTTTCAAGTTACGAAAAGGGCGGGAAAGCATGTTACGGCCTTGCCGGCGACGACGGCACGCTGACGACGGTGCAGGGCGACCTGGCCGGAAAATACCCGGATTTGAAAGCGGCGATCGCCGCCGACGCGTTGAACGAAATCGCCAAGGCGCTGGCCGGGCAAAAGTCGGACGCGGAGATCGACTCCGTCAAGATGCTGCCGGTGATCCCCAACCCCGATAAGATTTTCTGCGTCGGCCTGAACTATAAGGCGCACCGGGAAGAAGGCGGCCACAGCGAGGTCGACCGCCCGACCATCTTCACCCGCGTGCCCGAAAGCCAGACGGGCCATCTGTGCCCGATGATCAAGCCGAAGGAATCGGACAAGTTCGATTACGAAGGCGAGCTGGCCGTGATTATCGGCAAGGGTGGGCGGCGGATTTCCGAAGCCGACGCGCTGAACCACATTGCCGGGTACGCCTGCTACAACGAAGGCAGCGTCCGCGATTGGCAACGCCACACCACGCAATGGATTCCGGGCAAGAATTTCTCGTGGACGGGCCCGTTCGGCCCCTGGATGGTGACGGCGGACGAAATCCCCGATCCGACGACGATGACGCTGGAGACGCGTTTGAACGGCAACGTCATGCAGCACACCACGACGGACTTGATGATTTTTCCGATCCCCGTGCAGATCGCGTACGTGTCGACCTTCACGACGCTGGCGCCGGGCGACGTGTTCGTGACGGGAACGCCGGGCGGTGTGGGCTCGCGGCGCGATCCACAAGTGTGGATGAAGGACGGCGACGTGGTCGAGATCGACATTTCGAAGGTCGGTGTGTTGCGCAACACCGTCAAGAACGAAACATAAAACGAACCGGAAAGAGGGGGCTTCCATGGCAAAGCTCAGGCATATCGCGGTGTCGACGCCGGATTTGGATACGTCCGCGAAATTTTACGAACAGGTCTTCGACATGAAGATCATGTCGCGCCAGGACCACGCCGTTCGGATGTCCGACGGCGTCGTCAACCTGACCCTGTTGAAATTCAAGTCCGACGAACACGCGGGCGACGAGCGGGGCAAGGATTTCTGCGGCTGGCATCACGTCGGCTTCATCGTCGACGATATCGAGGAGACCTCGCGCAAGATCGAGGCGCACGGCGGCACGCTTCATAAGGATATGCCGAGCGCCCGGCCGGGTTCCCATTTCGAGAAGAAGTTCCGCGATCCGCTGGGTCTGGTTTTCGACGTATCCACGGAATGGGAAGGAACGTCCTGAACCGCTTGGCGGGCGCCGCGTTTCGGTCTACCTTGCGGCGCCAAGTTCCCCGGGAAGCGCGTTCCGCTTTCCCACGATCAAAAAAACCAGTTTGGAGGAATTATGAACTATCTGTTTGACGTCCCCGTGCCCGGGGTGCCGATCGAGGGCAGCGACAAGGTTTTCCCGATCCGCCGGATTTATTGTGTCGGCCGGAATTATGTCGATCACGCCCGCGAAATGGGTCATGACCCGGACCGTGAGCCGCCGTTTTTCTTCATGAAGCCGGCCGATGCTTATGTGCCGAGCGGCGCCACGTTGACGTTCCCGCAGGTGACGAAGGACTTGCATCATGAAATCGAGCTGGTGGTGGCGATCGACAAAACCGGCGCCGACGTGTCGGAAGCCAAGGCGCTCGATCTCGTCTACGGCTATTGCGTCGGCCTCGACATGACGCGGCGCGACATTCAGGGCCAAGCCAAGAAAATGGCGCGCCCCTGGGATATGGGCAAAGGGTTCGATCACTCCGCGCCGATGACCGCGATCCGCACCGTGGCCGACGTCGGCCATCCCAGCGAGGGCGCGATTTGGCTCAAGATCAACGGCGAAATCCGCCAGGAAGGCGATCTCAACCAGCACATCTGGAACGTGCCGGAAACCATCTCCTATCTCTCGGGGCTTTGCACCCTGGAACCGGGCGATCTGATCATGATGGGCACGCCCGCCGGCGTCGGCCCGGTGCAGCCCGGCGAAACCCTCGAGGGCCACGTCGACGGTGTCGGGGATTTGAAGGTCAGTTACAAGAAATAACGGTTTGTGCGCTTACTCGGCGGCGGCCTTGTCGGCCGCGGCCGGGGAGCGGCGTACGATATGCGGGCTTTGCGCGGCCATCATGGTCGGGATCGCGAGCAGCATGACCCCGGCCAGAACGTAAAACACCATATCCGCCATCCCACGGTCGATCAGCCATCCCAAAAACACCGGCGTGATCGCATGGCCCACGCTCATGGCCGTGGACAGGAGGCCGAATACTTTCCCCATCGAGCCGTCGGGAATAATGGAGCGCACGATCATGTCGCGCGCCGGACGGATCGTTCCCTGCAGAAAGCCGGTCGCGATAAAGATCACCGTGACGACGATGATCGGCAGCGGCACCGCGCCGATGAAGATCAACAGGCCCGCGATAAGGCTTATGGACGTGATGGCGAGGGCCGTGTGACGGCGCCATTTGTCGGCGAGGATGCCGCCGAACACCACGCCGAAGGCGCCGGCGACCAAAAAAGCGGTCAAGACGGTCGTGGCTTCGACCAAGGGCGTGCCGTGGGTTTGATTCAGGGTAGTGACGGAAAACGTTTGAATTCCGGTCGTCATCATCGTGATCAGCACGAAAAAGACGGACATCAAGATCACTTGCGGGAGCAATAAAATCCGCAGCCCGCTCGGCTCCGATCGGGCATTTGTTCCTTTCGAGCTTTCCGCGATTTTCGTGTCCGTGTCGTAATGAAGGATGCGGCCGTTGGCGATCATCACCAGCATGATGACGACACCGATGCCGCCCGAGATCACGAGCGCGGTACGCCAATCCCACAGCGAGGCGAACAGGATCACCGATACCGGCGCGAGCATGAAGCCGATGTTGCCCGTGAGCGTGTGCAGGCTGAAGGCCCGGCCCAGGAAATCCTCGTCGATGGTGGCGTTCAGGATGGCATAATCCACCGGATGGAAAACGCTGCTGCCGATGCCGGCGATCGCCATCAAGACGAGAACGAACCAATAATTGTCGGCGAAACCGAACGCGAGGAAGGGGATCGCCATGGCGCCGAGCCCGAGCGGCAACAGAATGCGTCCGCCGATGCGGTCGACCAGGAAGCCCATCGGAACCTGCACGGTCGCGCTGGTGATGTTGAGCATCGTCACGAGAAAACCGAGGGCGGCGTAACTGACGCCGAATTCGGCCTTGATCAGTGGGAAAAGCGGCGGCAAGGCGAGGCCGTAGTAATGGCTCATGCCGTGCCCCGAACCAATCAGGGAAATGATCTGCGTATTCCGCTTGGTTTTGGCCGATATGAATGCCAAAGGAGTCGCTCCCGGATCGATACGACGTGATGGTGGGCCATCGGGAAATTCTCGTTATATATGGCATTAATATGGGACGCGGAAAAGCGGATTAATCCCTTGCCCGCCCGGGGCATTCGGGCCACCATCGGGGGTAGGTTTTTGCCTGTTAACGGTTTTGTGACGGCTCCGGAACGGGCCTAAAAACGGAATGGAATACGCCCGGAACCCCGCATATCGGCCGTCCGGGGCGGTCATTCCGCGGAAGGGAGGAATGAATGCAATACAGGAAGCTCGGGAACAGTTCCTTGGAAATTTCCGCCATCGGTCTCGGATGCATGACCATGATCGGCATCTACGGCAAGGCCGACGATGCGGAATCGGAAGCGACGATTAAACATGCCGTCGACAGGGGCGTAAATTTTCTCGACACGTCGGATGCGTACGGCAACGGTAAGAACGAAGAATTGGTCGGCCGCGCCATCAAGGGGTGCCGCGATAAGGTCGTTCTATGCACCAAGTTCGGCAATTTGCGCAACTCACCGTCGGGCAAAACCGTTGACGGCCGTCCGGAATACGCCGCCGAAGCCTGCGAGTTGAGCTTGAAGCGTTTGGGTATCGACGTCATCGATCTTTATCTGTTGCACCGGGTCGATCCCGATGTGCCGATCGAGGAAACCGTCGGCGGCATGAAGACGTTGATCGATGCCGGCAAGGTACGCTACATCGGGTTGTCGGAAGCGGGCACGGAAACCATGCGCCGGGGGCATTCGGTGCATCCGTTGAGCGCCGTCGAGAGTGAATATTCGCTGATGTATCGCGATGCCGAGAAGGAATGGCTGCCGACGTGCGACGAGCTCGGCATGACCTATATCGGTTATAGCCCGCTCGGGCGCAGCCTGTTGACGGGTGCCGTCCAAACGCTCGACGATCTGCCCGAGGGCGACCGCCGCCGGGCCCATCCGCGGTTCCATGAAGCGAACCTGTCCAAGAACGTTGCGATGGTGCGGGCGTTGCAGGATGTCGGCGACAAGCACGATTGCAGCCCGTCGCGGGTCGCGCTCGCCTGGGTATTGGCTCAGCGCCATAACATCGTGCCGATTCCGGGCGCCAAGCAGCGCAAGCACCTCGATGACAATATCGCTGCGGCGGACCTGACCCTCGATGACGACGATTTGAAGTGTCTCGGCGATATCTTCAAGCCCGGTGCGACGGCCGGCACGCGGTACCCGGAAAAACAAATGGGAACCGTCGGCATTTAACGCCGATAACGGCCGCAATCGTTAGATCGGATCATGATCTGCTTTAGACGTCGTTTGCCGGCGCACCGAAAAGATCCCGCCGCACCGTTTCCAGGTGTTCGCGCATGGCGTGTTCGGATTTAGGGACATCGCGTGCGGAAATGGCGTCGACGAGGGCCCGATGTTGGTCTTCATAATGCAAACGCCGGTCGCGCGTCAGCGTCATGGCCTTGAGATTGCCCCATTCGGTTTTCCAGCGGATCATGTTCACGGAATCGAATACGGCCGTGAGCAGCGTATTGCGCGCCGCCGTCGCGATGGTTTGATGTAGGGCGCTGTCCCAGTATTCGAAGGTTTCGAAAGTCGGCGCGGCTTCGCTTTTGGAAAGGGCTTCACGCATGGCGGTCAGGTCGTCCGTGGATGCCCGCCGGGCTGCCATCGCCGCAATCTTCGGCTCGATCATGATGCGCACTTCCATGACTTCTTCGGGATTGATACCCTTGGTGAGCAGGGTCAATTGTCCGTCGGCGGCGGGTGGGCGCGAGCCGAGAAACGTGCCGCGTCCGACGTGGCGCCAGATTTTGCCTTCGGCTTCCAAGATCGCATAGGCTTGGCGCAAGGTGCCGCGGGGAATGCCGAGCCGGCTGCACAGCGTGCGTTCGGGCGGCAGGCGAGTTTGTCCGTTTTTACGGGCATCGCTGATATACTCGCGCAGGGCCTGGATGGTTTGATCGCGTTTCCCCATGACCAAGTGTAACCAATAATCGGTTGGTATTGAACGACTTATTGAATAATTTGATTTTTTCTGCCTATTTACCGAAGAATTCGGCACCAATATTAGATTGGCCTAAAGTAGCGGTCTCCGGAGTGCGCGATGGATAAGCGGTTTGAGTTATTGGTCACGCCCGATCCGAAAGACCCCCGGCTCACGGAACGGGTCGGCGGCATCGATCAGGGCGGCCGTGCGATCGAGATTCCGGTGACGGTCGAGCGCCCGCTGACGCTGTTCCTGAACGGCCGGGAGATCGTCACCATGATGACGATCTGCGATTATCCCGAATATCTCGCGGTCGGCTATCTCCTCAATCAAAACATGCTGCGCTCTGACGATGAAGTCGTCGCCGTCGATTTCGATCCGGAAATCGAAACCGTCGTGGTGCGCACCAAGAACGAAACCGACTTCGAGGAGAAATTGAAGAAAAAGACCCAAACGTCCGGGTGCGCCGTCGGCACCGTGTTCGGGGATGTCATGGAGAAGTTCGAAACGGTGACGCTGAACACGGAAGCGCGACTGCGCACGTCGTGGATGTATACGCTGTTCAAGACCATCAACACGCTGCCGAGTTTGTATTTGGAAGCCGGGGCGATTCACGGCTGCGTCTTGTGCCAGGAAGACCACGTGCTGATCTATATGGAGGATGTCGGCAGGCACAATGCCGTCGATAAGATCGCCGGCTATATGTACCTCAACGGCATCACGCCGAAG
Source organism: Rhodospirillales bacterium (assembly GCA_040904505.1). GTDB lineage: Bacteria > Pseudomonadota > Alphaproteobacteria > Rhodospirillales > CALINB01 > CALINB01. The sequence goes on from JBBDTH010000141.1 coordinate 7,915, forward strand.
GACAAGTTCTTTTACACGACCGGCCGGTTGACCAGCGAAATGGTCATCAAAACGGTGCAAATGGATATCCCGATTCTGATCTCGCGCTCGGGCTTTACCGCCTGGGGGGTATCGCTCGCCAAACAGGTCGGTTTGACGCTGATCGGGCGCGCGCGCGGCAAACGGTTCATGGCGCTTTCGGGCGAGCAGCGCATCGTTTTCGACACCGACCCGGAAACGGTCGAGGATGAGCCCCGGAAACACGGCCGCAAGGCCGGAACCGGCCGATGAAGCCCGTGATCGGGGTGCTGTTGGCCGGGGGACAATCGCGGCGCATGGGCGGCGGCGACAAGAACCTGAACGAGCTTGCCGGGCGGCCGATCCTGGCGCATGTGATCGACCGGGCAAAGGCTCAGGTCGACAGGTTGATCATCAATGCCAACGGTGATCCGGCCCGTTTCGAGCCGTTCGGCCTGCCGGTCGTCGGCGATGTCGTCGACGGGTTTCAAGGGCCGCTGGCGGGAGTTTTGACCGGCCTGGAGTGGGCCGCCGAGAACGCGCCGGCGGCGGACTGGGTGGCGACCTTCGCGACCGATGCGCCGTTCTTCCCGGACAATTTGGTCGCCAGGCTTTTCGCGGGGATCGAGGACCGCGGCGCGGATATGGCGTGTGCCGTATCGGGCGGGCGCACTCATCCGGTCTTTGCCTTATGGCCGGTTCGCTTGGCGCGCGATCTTCATCATAGTCTGACCGTGGAGGAAATCCGTAAGATCGACCGATGGACGGCCCGGTATACCGTCGCCGAGGTCACGTTCCCGGTCGAGCCGTTCGATCCCTTTTTCAACATCAATCGGCCCGGTGATCTCGAGGCGGCCCGGCATTTCGCCACAGGAATATAAGTAGGGCATAAGAAAACGCGCGGGGTTTCCCGGTCCGGGGGGCCCGTGCATTTTTTTTGCCTAAGCCATGATTTTGGGCATATTGTGGCGCAAAGTATGAGGGGGTGTCGGATGCCTACGTTCGAAGTCGGAATTTACAATGCCGAGGTGCGCAACCTCACGCAATTCGGGGATCGCCATAAAAGCCTCGACGATAGTTGGGAAAATATTCATTACTTTGAATTCGTTGCCGACGACGAGGCCCATGCCCGCCGCAAGGCCCAGGCGAAATACCCGCCCAATAGAGGCTATGTCGTCGATCAGATCATCAAGATCGAATAGATTAATCGGTTTTCGGCCGCTTAATTATCAAAGCTTCGTTATCGGCCCGGCGCCGTCGTGAAACCTTTTTTTAACTCCCCGCGGTTACAATAGGCGGTTCTCGGCATTGTATTATCTCGGCAGAACGCCCGGGCATACCTTGGGGGATAACAGGATGATTCACCCGCCGTTCAGTAAGGGCCAACTCTACGAAGTTTCGCTATATAACGCGGATGTGCGCGCCCTGGTGAAGGACAACAAAAGCCATAATTTGTTCGATGACTATTGGGCCGACCGGCAGATTTACGGCATCGTCGCCAAGGATGCGCGCGAAGCCCGCTCGCTGGCCGCGCAACGCTATCCGAAGAAAGACGGCTTCGTGATCGAGTCGATCCAACCCTCGATCAACTGACGCGCCAGGGGGGGTGACACGGGAACCTAAAAGGGGTTGCCGCCTGCCGCGCCGCCCTCGACTCCCGATCCCTCGAAGAACCGGTAAGCGTCCACCCCTTCCAGGATAACGCCGTCGAAGCCTTGGGCGATAATGCCGAAAATGTAGGATTTCGGATTGCCCGAGACGAGCCGCCGCCATTCCGGCTGCCAAAATTCGACGAAGTAGCGGTCCGGATCGCCCGGCACCGGAGCCTTGATCCAAACCGGCGATCCCTCGCGCCAGCGCGCGTTCCAATAATAGCGGTAGCTTGCCGCCGTGCCGATGTCGATATGGGCGAACACCAGTCGCCGGGCGCCGACTTTCTTGTATTTCAGCGTTTCGACGGCCTGCTTCGAAAGCGGCGCGCGATTATGGAAAACGTCCACGATCACCAGGTCGTAATTTGACTCATGCAGATGAAGGGAAAATTCATCCTGGCGGCCGAACTTTCCGGTCTCGCGCAAATAGAGGAAATTCCGAACGTCTTTCAGCGACAGAATGCTTTTAGGATTTTCCCGGACCGGCCGGGACGGGTAATTCGGAATATCGTTGAGAATAGTACGGGGCGTATTCGCGGCGAAGGGAACGAACCCCCGGGCCAGGTTCAGCTTGAGGGACTCATCGACCTCGCGGGGTGATTTGGCGTAATCGATGACCAGTACCTTGAGGCCGTTGGTTTTCGCCTGATTGACCAGGGGAATCCGGGTTTCCAGAATTTTCGGGTCGGTCGGCTGGCCGAAAGCCTCGCCGCCGTAGAACAGGCCGTTGACGAGAATACCGTCGATCGAACGCATATACGTTCGCGCCGACGCGACGATCTTTTCGTCGACCGGGTTCTTCTTGATCAGAAGTTCCAGGCCGCCCTCGGTCATGATGTAAAAGTTTTGCTTGCGGCCGCGGGCATAGGTGCTGATGGACTGTACGAATTGGCGCATGGCCTCGCGCGGATCGGAAGGAGAAAGCGCCGGTAGCGGCGTTGCATTCTCTTCCTGATCTCTGCCCTGAATGCGCACGCGGCCCGGGGGCGGCGTTTGCGGGGCCTGCTGGGCGAGTTGAGTAATGGGCGTGTCGGGGGCCGGGACGTCCGAGGCCGCGGCCGGTGCCGGCCAGCATGCGGCGAACAGACACGCCGCCGCCACTGTCGCGCGCGCCGTGCCGCCCTTGAATTTTATGAGTTCGATCATGCCGTCCTAACGTATCGGCTGTCTTGGCCGACGTCCAAGCCCTTATCGTAATCTGGCCACGACGTCCTCGGCGATGGCAAGCGAGGATGTCAGGCCCGGCGATTCAATCCCGAAAAGGTTCACCAATCCGTTAACGCCGTGTTCGGCGGGGCCTTCGATCATGTAATCCTTGGCGGCCTCGTCCGGCGCCTGGATTTTGGGCCGGATTCCCGCATACCCCGGCTGTAGGGCGCCGTCGGGCAGCGCCGGCCAGTAGGTCCGGATCGCGGCGTAGAATTTATCGCCCCGGCCGGGATCGACGGTGTAATCGATTTCATCGATCCACTGCACGTCCGGGCCGAATTTAGCCTGTCCGCCGAGGTCGAGGGTCAGGTGAACGCCGAGACCGGCGGCCTCCGGGATCGGATAAATCGGGCGGGAGAACGGCGCCCGGCCGGCCAGGGTGAAATAATTCCCTTTGGCGTAATAACACGGCGGAATGTGATCGGTGGGGATGCCCTCGATCGAGTGGGCGACGCGCTGGGCATAAAGTCCGGCGCTGTTGACGACCATCCCGCAGGACAGCGTCATCGGCTCGGCGCCGCCGATCCTCAACGTGATGCCGTCTTGGTCGACGTGGCCGCCCTCGACCGGGCTGTTGAAGGCGATCATGGCCCCGGCATCCTCGGCATCGCCCCGGTAGGCGAGCATCAGGCCGTGGCTGTCGATGATGCCGGTCGAGGGCGAGAGAAACCCGGCGACCCCGCGCAGGTCGGGCTCCAAACGGTGCAGGGCGGCGGTATCGAGCCATTCGAGGTCGTCGACGCCGTTGCCTTCGGCGCAGGCCCGCAATGTCTCCAGCCCGGCGATTTGCTCCTCGGTCGTGGCGACCAGGATCTTGCCGATTCGTTTGTGCTCGACGCCGTGACTTTCGCAATACTCGTACAGCAGGTGCTTGCCGCGCATGCACATCAAGGCTTTCAGGCTGTTTTTCGGATAGTAGATTCCGGCGTGGATGACTTCGCTGTTGCGCGAACTGGTTTCGGTGCCGATGGCCTCGGCGGCTTCGAGGACGACGACGTCGCGACCTTGCCGGGCGAGGGCCCGGGCGATGGCCAAGCCGACGACGCCCGCGCCGATGATGGCGCAGTCAATAGTATCCGTCATGTCGGGTATTTTCGTTCCAGAGATAACAAAAGAATAGAATCACATTTCCGATAGCGATGGTGGGCCGGAGCCGTCCCGGAAGTCGATTTGCCAGCTTAGCGCAAATGATGGGGAAACGCGCGGAAAATCCTATTGAAAATGGGGCGTTTGATCGGGCTATTTGAGCGGATATCGTGCAGAATGCCTGCCGGGGCGGGGCGTCGGGCGCCGATCGGGAGGTGGCCGCCGCCGCTTTTTGTTACTATTTCTAGACTATCGGATTGAGGAGAAAATGGCAGGCGACGACGAAAAGCTTCCCGAGAAAAAGACGTCGCGGAATGTCGAGACGTTCCTGCGCAAGGTGGCCGCTACGCCGGTCACGACCCGCGCGGGCGAACGGGGCCGTTTGATCTTTGCCTTGGATGCGACGGCCAGCCGCCAGCCCACATGGGATCGGGCGGCGCAGCTTCAAGGGGAAATGTTCGTCGAGACGGCCAATCTCGGCGGGCTCGAAATTCAGCTCTCATTCTTTCGCGGCTTCGGCGAGTTCAAGGTCAGCCCGTGGTTTCACAAAGCCGCCGATTTGCTGCGGCTGATGACGTCGGTGTTCTGCATGGCGGGGGAAACCCAGATCGGCAAGGTCCTGAAGCATGCGGTGAACGAAACCAAGAGGAAGAAAGTCAATGCCTTGGTTTATGTGGGCGATTGCCTCGAGGAAGACGTCGATAAACTGGGGACGGTCGCCGGCGAGCTGGGGTTGCTGGGTGTGCCGGTATTCATGTTCCAGGAAGGCAACGACCCCATCGCCGAATTCGGCTTCAAACAGATCGCGAAGCTCTCCAACGGCGCATTTTGCCATTTCGATTCGAGCAGTCCGAAGATTCTCAAGGAGCTGCTGGGGGCTGTCGCCGTCTATGCCGCGGGCGGCCGTTTGGCGTTGAGCGATCTGGCCAAGCGCCGCGGCGGCGCGGTTTTGCAGATCGCGCACCAAGTCAATAAAGGGGCTTGAGTCGTGATCGCCTATTGGGTGTTGGGCGTCGCGGTGCTGGCCGGCCTTCTGCTGGCCGGCAACTGGTTCGTCAACGCGCGGCCGCATCAAATCCTGAAAGTTCTGAAATGGGCCGTTTTCGCCGTCCTGATCCTGGTGATCGGCTTCCTCGCCGTCACGGGGCGCCTCAATTTGGCGCTGATGAGTTTACCGATTCTCCTGCCGTGGTTCATGCGGGCCCGCGCGTTCAGCCGGGTGGCCAAAAATTTTTCCCGCATGGCCCGCGGCCGTGCCGGCGTCGGCAGCGGGCAAACGTCGGATGTGGAAACCCGGTTTCTGCGCATGAGTCTCGATCACGATAGCGGCGAGATGGCCGGGGAGGTCATCGAGGGGCCTTATGCGGGCAAACGGCTCGACGATATGTCCGTGAGCGATCTTGTGGCTCTATTGGGTCAGGTGCTTCAACAGGACGAGGAATCGGCTCAAGTGTTGAGCGCCTATCTCGATAGAAAACATCCCGATTGGCGCGCGCGGGCCCAGGAACAGACCGGCTCATCCGATAGCGGTTCGGGCGGCGGTGGTTCGGGCGGCGGCGGCACCATGACCCGGGAAGAGGCCTATGAGGTTTTGGGCCTGGAGGCGGGGGCTTCCGAGGAGGCCGTTCGGGAGGCCTACAAGCGGTTGATTTCGACTGTTCATCCCGACAAAGGGGGGTCGTCCTATCTCGCGGCGCAAATCAATCGCGCGAAAGACGTTCTTCTGGGACGTCCGTAGCGCCTATGCCGGGTTTCATTGAGGGCCGCTTATGGTCATACTTGTGATCAATAGAGGGCTTGGGTTGCGGGGCTGTTCCGGCTATGGCACAAAGACCCCGCTTTGAATCGCCGGGAACACGGTTTTTCGGCGTTTTTTTTAGGACCGCTGGAGCATAAGTATGGTGAAGCCCGTTCGTAAGGCTGTTTTCCCCGTTGCCGGATTGGGAACCCGTTTCCTGCCGGCCACCAAGGCGATTCCGAAAGAGATGCTGCCGGTTGTCGACAAGCCGTTGATTCAATACGCTGTCGAAGAGGCCATGGATGCCGGGATCGAGGAGTTCGTGTTCGTGACGGGCCGGGGCAAAACCGCCATCGAGGATCACTTCGATCATTCTTTCGAGCTCGAGGAAACGCTGCGTGAACGGGGCAAGACCGAAGCCCTCGAGTCCATCCTGAGCTGGCTGCCGAAGCCGGGCCGGATCAGCTACACGCGCCAGCAAAAGCCTTTAGGGCTGGGCCACGCCGTTTGGTGCGCGCGCGCGTTCATCAACGATGAGGCTTTCGCGGTATTGTTGGCGGACGATCTTATCCTGGCCGCGCCGGGATGCTTGCGTCAGATGATGGACGTGTACCGGGAGGTCGGCGGTAACGTGGTCGCGGCCGAGGATGTGCCGCGCGATCAGACGAACAGATACGGGATTTTGGATGTCGTCGAAGACGACGGGCGCCTGGCCCGGGCACAGGGGCTGGTCGAAAAGCCGGCGCCGGCGGAGGCACCCTCGACGCTCTCGATCATCGGCCGCTATATCCTGCAACCCGAGGTATTCGATTTTTTGGACAAGCAGGAACGCGGCGCGGGCAATGAAATTCAACTGACGGATGCCATGGCGAAAACGATCGGCGACATACCGTTTCACGGGCTTCGTTTCCAGGGTGAACGGTTCGATTGCGGCAATCGGGAAGGTTTCGTAAAGGCAAACGTCGCGTTTGCGATTGCTCAGAGCGATATCGGCGCAAGCGTGCGTACGATGCTGAAGGAGTATGTTTGACCGTCGGTATCCGACCGTTGATGATTTCCGCTGAACCCTCATAACCCAAATATGGAAAATTAAAGGAACTCCACATGAATGTGGCAATGATCGGTACCGGTTATGTTGGCCTCGTTTCGGGCGTTTGTTTCTCCGAATTCGGTGTCGATGTGACATGCGTCGATAAGGACCATGACAAGATCGCCCGGCTCAACAAGGGCGAAATTCCGATTTTCGAACCCGGCCTTGAAGATCTTTTGGAGAAGAACGTCAAGGCGGAGCGGTTGTCGTTTACGACCGACCTGGCCGAGGCGGTCAAACAGGCGCAGGCCGTTTTTATCGCCGTCGGAACCCCGAGCCGCCGGGGCGACGGCCATGCGGATCTGAGTTTCGTGTACGCCGCCGCCCAGGAAATCGCCGAAGCGATGAACGGCTATACGGTGGTGGTGACGAAATCTACGGTGCCGGTCGGCACCGGCAACGAGGTCGAACGGATCATCCGGGAAATCCGGCCCGATGCCGATTTCGACGTGGTTTCCAATCCGGAATTCCTGCGCGAGGGTTCGGCGATCAACGATTTCATGCGCCCCGACCGGGTGGTGATCGGCACCGTCACCGAACGTGCCCAAGCGGTCATGCGCCAGCTCTACCGGCCCTTGTATCTGCTCGAAACGCCGATCCTGTTCACATCCCGCCAAACGGCGGAATTGATCAAGTATGCGGCCAATGCGTTTCTGGCGACCAAGATCACGTTTATCAACGAAATCGCCGATCTGTGCGAGCGTGTCGGCACGGACGTTCAGGATGTCGCCAAGGGGATCGGTCTCGATGGCCGTATCGGCAGCAAATTTCTTCACGCCGGGCCCGGGTTCGGCGGCTCCTGTTTTCCGAAGGATACGCTTGCTTTGGTGCGGACCGCCCAGGATGCCGGATCGCCTCTCGAATTGGTCGAAACCGTCGCCGATTACAACAACCGGCGCAAGCGCAAGATGGCCGACAAGATCATCGCGGCATGCGGCGGGTCCGTTTCCGGCAAGACGATTGCGGTGCTCGGCCTTGCGTTCAAACCCAACACGGACGATATGCGGGATTCGCCCAGTCTTGAGATCGTCCCGGCGCTGCAGAAAGCGGGCGCCACGGTGCGGGCTTACGATCCGGAAGCCATGAAGGAAGCGAAGACTCTCCTGAAAGACGTTGCGTGGTGCGAGAACGCCTACGATACGATGAACGGCGCGGATGTTTTGGCCATCGTGACCGAATGGAACGAATTCCGGGCACTCGATATACAGCGCGTTAAATCGTTGCTGAAGACCCCGATCCTGGTCGATCTCCGCAATATTTATAAACCCGACGAGATGGCGGCGGCCGGATTCAAGTACATCAGTATCGGCCGGCCGGCACGGGAGCCCAAATAGATGTCCGATTTAAAATCGATCCGCGAAGTTAACCTCGATCCGACCATTTTGCGCGAATACGATATTCGCGGCACGGTGCCGGAGACTTTCAACGACGATGTCATCCATGCCATCGCGCGCGGTTTCGGAACCATGGCCGTGCGCGAAGGATGCCGCTCGGTGGCGATCGGCTACGACGGCCGGCTCAGTTCGCCGGGACTCGAGGAGGCCGCCGTCCGTGGCTTGCGCGCCTGCGGCTTGAAGGTTCATCGCATCGGGCTCGGCCCGACACCGATGCTCTATTTCGCGACCTATCATCTGCCGGCGGATGCCGGGCTGATGATTACCGGATCGCACAATCCCATGCAGTACAACGGCGCCAAAATGGTCATCGGCGGGCGGCCGTTTTGGGGTGACGATATCCGGGCGCTCGGGAAATTGATCGCCGCCGGCGATTTCGAGGACGGCGCGGGCGAGGAGTCGATAAACCCCATCATGGAGATATACCTCAATCGGATTCTCGAGGATTTCGCCTACGATAAGGTGCTGAAGGTCGCCTGGGACTCGGGTAACGGCGTAACCGGCGATGCGGTCCGCGACTTGACGGCGAAATTGCCCGGCGAACACGTTCTTTTGAACGTCGATATCGACGGAACGTTTCCCAATCATCATCCCGATCCCACGGTCGAGAAGAATTTGGAGCAACTCAAGCAGGCGGTACGGGAGCAGGGCTGCGATCTCGGCTTTGCGTTCGACGGTGACGGCGACCGTTTGGGCTTGATCGACGCCGAGGGGCGGGTTCTCTGTGGCGATCAGATCCTGATCATTCTGGCGCGCGAGGTGCTGGCCGATATCCCCGGCGCGACGATCATTACGGATGTCAAGGCAAGCCAAGTATTCTTCGACGAGGTCGCCCGTATGGGCGGTAAGCCGATGATGTGGCAGACGGGGCATTCGAATATTAAAAGCAAGATGCGCGAGCTCGGCGCGCCGCTGGCGGGCGAGATGAGCGCCCACATTTTCTTCGGCCACAAATATTACGGCTACGACGATGCGATCTATGCGGCGGTGCGGTTGCTTGGGATCGTTTCGCGCTCGAACCGGACCTTGGGGCAAATGCTCGACGATCTGCCGAAAATGGTGACGACGCCCGAAGCCCGGTTTCCGTGCCCGGAGGAGCGCAAATTCGTCGTGATCGATGAGGTCAGGGAACGGCTGAAAAATGTCGAGGATGCCGAAGTCCACGCCATCGACGGTGTGCGCGTGCAGACCCGGGACGGTTGGTGGCTGTTGCGCGCCTCCAATACCGAACCCGTCTTGAGCGCCCGGTGCGAGGCGGCCGACGAAGCCGGCTTGGCCCGGGTGAAAGCGGCCTTCGCCGAACAGGTTCGAGCCAGCGGTCTGGAGCCGCCCGACTTTTCATAGCGTTTTGTTGACGCCCATGGATTGACGCCATAAAGCTTGCGGCCATGGAGTTCTTTTTTTACGGCACCTTGATGGACGACGATGTGCTGAGCCGTGTCGTCGGCCGGCGCCTTCCGCCCGCGTCGATCGAATCGGCGTCGCTGTTAGGCTATAAACGAGTTTACGCCGACAAGGCGCTGTATCCGGTGCTGGTGCCGTTCGAGGGCGGATGGACCGACGGGCATTTGGTCGGCGGTCTGGCACCGGTCGAGTTGGAACGCATTTTCGCCTTCGAGGATGAAGGCTACGTCGCGCAACTCATGGCCGTGTCGGGGGTGCGCAGCGGCGAGGCTCAGGCGCTTGTTTTCATGCCCGGTTCGGATATGAAAATAACGTCGCGGGCATGGCATTACGACGAGTGGCGCCGGCACCATAAAGGCCTGTATCTGCAACGAATCTGGGGTAAAGCGTAAAGCGGCTTTAAACCATCATCTGCTCTAGTCGCCGATCGAGGCAACTTGAAGATCTTTTAGAAGGACTTCCATGCAATCGATCTTGCGGCGTTTCAGCTGATCGCAGGCTCGGTAGGCTTGGCGCTTTTCCAGCCCGACGATTCGAGCCCGATAGACCGGGCGGTTCCTGCGCAACTTGAGCGGATCGATCCGGACGGAACCGTCCTTGAGTAAATTCGGAAATTTCTCGATAACTTTTTGGGCCATGGCGCGCGCTTGCGCGAAGCGCGAATAGGCGCCGACCTGAATGGCCCATGTTACTTGAGACGTTTCGGCGGGTTGGTCCGCCGGCGTTTTCGCGGCGTATTGCTCGTCGGATACTGCGGCAACCTTCTGTGTGACCGTCGGCTGAGATTTTGCCTGTTGCATGCCGGCCGGTTGCGGTTTCGGTTGCGGTGTCGTCTCGGCGAGAACCGTATGATTGATCGTCGCGAAGCTTTTATTGAGAAGCGCCATCATGTGACTATCGCGGGCTTTCGGCGAACGCCCGCCGAAAACCACGCCGATCAGACGGCGCCCGTTCCGGACGACCGACGCGACAAGGTTGAAACCCGAGGCCCTGATGTATCCGGTTTTGATGCCGTCGGTGCCTTCGTATCGTGTCAGCAGATTATTGTGGTTTTTATACCGCGTACCGTCGTATGTGAATTCCATCTCCGAAAAGTATCGATAGTAGTGTGGGTAGTCGGTCAACAACCGGCGCGCGAGGATAGCCATGTCGCGGGCCGTCGACATCTGGCCGCGATGGGGCAGGCCGGAAGCGTTACGAAAGGTCGTGCGGCTCATGCCGAGCCGGCGAGCCTTGGTGGTCATGAGCAAGGCGAATTGCCGTTCCGTGCCGCCGATTTCCTCGGCCACCATGCTGGCGACGTCGTTGGCCGATTTGGTAACCAGCGCCATGATCGCTTCGCGAACCGTCATGGTTTCGCCCTGGTTCAAGCCCAGTTTGGAGGAGGGCTGGCGGGCGGCTCGGGCGGAGGCTCGGAACCGTTGGTCCAGTGTCAGCTTGCCCGTGTCGACCGCTTCGAAGACGAGATAAAGCGTCATCATCTTCGTAAGGGATGCCGGGTAATTTCGGGTGTCGGCATTGGTCGCGTGAAGAACTTTGCCGGTTTCGACGTCGATGACAAGAGAGGCGTATTTGGCGGCTGCGGCGGCGGGAAGGAATGCCAGCAGATACAGGGCAAACAGACCGGTGAGAAGAAGCGTTACCCACTTCGTCGGCCCCCGTGTTTTGGACAGCATCTCCCCCCCCTTTGTCTTCCCCCGAAACGACCGGCCCCAACAATCAAGTGCTGCCGACGTGGGCACAAGGATAATCAAAAAAAGATCGCCGTCTCAAGCCGCTTTCGCAATCGACGCCGTATGCCCGTTACGATTAAGCGTACCTGAACGATCAAGGTGAGTATACGGCGGAGATTTATAAAAACCGTTAACGCCGCAGGGATAAAAGAGGCCGGCGGCGTTTTTTTAGGATCGGGCCCGGGCCCGGATCGGGCAAGCCCTTGAAACGGCTTGATTTTACCGCAGGGGCGCAATTATATTGCGCTGCACAAAACGGCTTGACACATGGGTTTTTGAGGCCTATATTCCATTTCTATGCTGCATTGCAGCAAATTTATTGAGTACATGAGTCGCGTGAGCCGCCGGGTGTGGCGTTCCACCGACCGATTGAAAGGATATGATTCCGATGACCACAACGACGAAAAAAAGCAAACCCACAGGAGCGAGTACCGGATCCAATGGTGCCGAAAAAGCGCCGAAAGCCGAGAAAGTTACCGCTGCGTATAAGGATGTAAACGAAATGATGACCGAAAGCACCGAAGCGATCGAGAAAGCCTATAAAGCCGGAACCGAGATCGCGACCGAGAATTACGAGAAGATGGTCGCCATGGCGCAGGAAAACGTCGAAGCTGCCGTAAAGGCGGGCTCGGCCGTATTCAAGGATTATGACGACATGGCCGGCTTCAGCAAAAAGAACGTCGATGCGTTCGTCAAATCCGGAACGCTTTGGGCGCAGGGCATGCAGGATTTCGGCAAAATATTTTCCGATATGACCCGCCTGTCGATGGAAAAGAGCGTTGTCGCGACGCAGGCTTTCATGAGCTGTAAAACCCTGGCCGACGTCGCCAAGCTTAACAACGAAATCGTCAAGAAAAATTACGATCAAGCGATTGAAGACAGCCGCAAGCTTACCGACATGTCGATCAAGTTGACCGAAGAGGTCACGTCGCCGATTGCCGAGCAGTATAACACGGCCGTCGATAAGATCACGAAAAGCATGGCCGCTTAACTCTTCGAGGGTTAAGTTTCTTCGCTAGACAAAGCGGCCGGTGGTCTCCACCGGCCGCGTTTTTTTTTCGATTCGGGTTATTTTGCCCCGGCGGAGAACATGGTCCGGTCGATGCGGAAAGGAGGGGAATCGTTTTAGGCTCATTGCAGGAACGCAGGAACCTGGGTGCCGGCCTTGTGCGGAAATGTTTCAACGGGGCTTTTGCCGGGGTAGGATGGGACACCCAACGGGAGTATCGTCGGGTGTATGATTTTAAGCCTTTATTAGGAGTATATTCTGGAGTCGCATTCTGCCGTTTGCAACCCCAGTTAACACAACACTGGTCTGCCAACGGAGCCTTTGGCGAGAGGGGCGAAATCCCTTATATTTTAAGGGTCAGGAACGGTCACGATGAGAATGATCATCTTGGAAGCGAGTTAAGGATGGCCAAGACCGTTAAGCCGATCGATGGCGACCACACGGGCACCGGTGTGGTCACGAAGGCCCAGCCCAAAACCAAGAAACCATCGATGTATAAGGTGTTGATGCTGAACGACGATTATACGCCGATGGAATTCGTCGTTCATGTTTTG
>JBBDTH010000142.1:0-3149 GCA_040904505.1 Rhodospirillales bacterium
GTGCGCCCGCCGCGGCCCTGGCGGCCCTCGAAGTTGCGGTTCGAGGTCGACGCGCACCGTTCGCCCGGCTCCAGCTTGTCCGCGTTCATCGCGAGGCACATCGAGCAGCCCGGTTCGCGCCATTCGAATCCGGCTTCCAGGAAAATCTTGTCCAGGCCTTCCTGCTCGGCCTGTTCCTTGATCAGCCCGGAGCCCGGCACCACCATCGCGCCGACGTGCGACGCCACCTTGCGGCCCTTCGCGACCTCGGCGGCGGCGCGCAAATCCTCGATGCGCGAATTGGTGCACGAGCCGATGAAGACTCGATCGACCTTGATCTCGGTCAGCGGCGTGCCCGGCTTGAGATCCATGTACTGGAGCGCGCGCTCCATCTTCAGGCGCCGGCCCTCGTCTTTTTCCTGCGCCGGATCGGGCACGGATGCGGTGATCGGCGCCTCGTCCTGCGGGCTGGTGCCCCAGGTGACCTGCGGCGCGATGTCTTGGCCCGCCAGCGTGACCTCGGTGTCGTAGACGGCGCCCTCGTCGGACGGCAGCGTGCGCCAATAGTCGACCGCCTGTTCCCAGGCGGCGCCCTTGGGCGCCAGCGGGCGGCCCATCAGGTAGTCGAACGTGGTGTCGTCGGGCGCCACCAAACCGGCGCGCGCGCCGGCCTCGATGGTCATGTTGCACATGGTCATGCGGCCTTCCATCGAAAGCGCGCGCACCACGGAGCCGGCGAACTCGACCACGTGGCCGGTGCCGCCGGCGGTGCCGATTTTGCCGATGATCGCGAGGATGACGTCCTTCGCGCCGACGCCGAACGGCAATTCGCCGTCGACCGTGATGCGCATGTTCTTCGCGGGCTTTTGCAGCAGCGTCTGAGTCGCCAAAACATGTTCGACTTCCGAGGTGCCGATGCCGAACGCGAGCGCGCCGAACGCGCCGTGAGTTGCGGTGTGGGAATCGCCGCACACGATGGTCGTGCCCGGTAACGTAAATCCCTGCTCGGGACCGATGACGTGCACGATGCCCTGGCGGATATCGTTCATGTCGTAAAACACGATGCCGAAATCCTTGCTGTTCTTGACCAGCGCCTCGACCTGAATGCGCGAGTCCTCGTCGGCGATGCCCTGCGAACGGTCCGTGGTCGGCACGTTGTGATCGGCGACCGCGAGCGTGAGATCGGTGCGGCGGACTTGACGGTTCGTGGTGCGCAGTCCTTCGAAGGCTTGCGGCGAGGTCACTTCGTGCACGAGATGACGGTCGATATAGATCAGGCACGTGCCGTCGTCCTGGCGGTCGACGATGTGGTTGTCCCAAATCTTATCGAACAGGGTTTGCGGTTTGGCCATGCTTATCCTCTCCCGGGGCGGTCGCCCGCCCGGATCGGCGGACAACCCGATTATTATCCTTAGATAACGCCGCTGCGCCGCAACGCAATGGCGGCGGGTTTATTCCTTATTGGCCTCGACCGCTTCGGCAACGGCGTCGTCCGGACGTTCGGCGCTGCCGTCCTCGGGCACGGCGACCTTATCCTTCTTGCCCCGGCGCGCGGCCTCCTTGGCCTCGGCCTTGGCTTGCGCGTCGGCGGCTTTGTCCTGCGCGGTCAACTTGGCCGCGAACCCGTCGGTCTTTTCGGAAATACGGGCGGATTTGCCGCGGCGCCCGCGCAGATAGTAAAGCTTGGCCCGGCGCACGTCGCCCCGGCGCACGACCTCGATCCCCGCGACCGTGGGCGCATACAGCGGGAACACCCGCTCGACGCCTTCGCCGTAGGAAATCTTGCGCACCGTGAAGGACGAATTGAGCCCGGCGTTCTTGCGGCCGATGCACACGCCCTCGAACACCTGAATGCGTTCGCGGTCGCCCTCGACGACCTTGACGCTCACCTTGAGCGTGTCGCCGGCGGCAAAATCGGGGACCTGCCGCGCGGCGGACAGTTTCTCGACTTCTTGTTGTTCCAACTGCTCGATTATATTCATTGCTCGCGGTCCTCCGCCTGAGAGGTTACGGCTTCGACGTTACGATAACGGGCCCAGAGATCCGGACGGCGATCCTTCGTGATCGCCTCGGCTTGAGCCCGACGCCAAGCCTTGATTTTTTCATGATGGCCCGAGGTCAATACCGGCGGGACCGTACGGCCCTGCCATTCCTGAGGCCGGGTAAACTGTGGATACTCGATCAATCCTTCTTCGAAACTTTCCTCACACAACGACTCTTCCGACCCCATCACATCGGGCAGCAAGCGCACGCAGGCATCGATCAACGCCAGCGCCGCGGGTTCGCCGCCCGAGAGAAGGAAATCGCCGAGGCTGATTTCCTCCACCCGACGAGCCTGCAGCACACGCTCGTCGACACCTTCGTACCGGCCGCACAACACGATCGCACCCGATCCGGCGGCCAGTTGCTTGACCCGCGCCTGGACTAACGGCGTCCCGCGCGGGGTCAAATAAATCAACGGCGCCTCGGCATTCCGGGGCATCCGCTCTTGGGCCGCGGCGAAGGCCGCATCGACGACGTCCGGTCGCATCACCATCCCGGGACCCCCGCCGAAGGGGGTGTCGTCGACGGTGCGGTGTTTATCGCGCGCAAAATCGCGAATGTCTACCGTTTCCAGCGCCCAAATCCCGTCTTTCAACGCCTTGCCGGCGAGCGAGCATCCGAGCGGCCCCGGAAACATCTCCGGAAACAGCGTCAGCACCAAGACCGACCAGGAGGGACTCGCCGCCATCATATCGCCTAAACCTCGTCCTCGTCTGCGTTCCCATCCGGTTGCTTCGCCGGCTCCAGGAGCCCCGGCGGGGGGTCGATCGTCACCCGGCCGCCCGCCACGTCCACCTCCGGCACCGCCCGGCGCGTAAAGGGCACCATGACGTATTTGTCCCGGGTCGGCGCGTCCGGATCGGTTTCGATCTCGAGCAGCGTGCCCGCGCCGTAATCCTCGACCGCCCGAACCGTACCCAAAACCCCGCCCTGAACCAGGTCCGCCCGCAGCCCGATGAGATCCATATGGTAGAACTCCTCGTTTCCGGTCTCGGGCAGCGCGGCGCGCGGGATATAAAGCTCGGTCCCTTTCAGCGCCTCGGCAGCGTCGCGGTCGGTTACACCTTTCAGGCGCGCGATCACTTGGCCTTTATTCCGCCCCGTATTCCGCCCCGTATTCCGCCCCG
>JBBDTH010000142.1:3249-20307 GCA_040904505.1 Rhodospirillales bacterium
TATTCCGCCCCGTATTCCGCCCCGTATTCCGCCCCGGGGCTTCGCCGACCACGGTGAGCGCAAACCGGCGCTCGCCGGCCTTGTCCTCGAGCGCGCCGTACGCCCCGATCGCGGCGGGATCCTGCGTGAAGCTTTTGATCCTGACTTCACCCCTGAGCCCGCGCGTACCGACGATGATTCCGAGGCAAACGCGTTCCAGCGACATGACCGTTCAAAAACCCGGCTTCAGCCGCCGGTTTTCTCCTCCTCTTTGACTTCCTCGGCGGGCGCTTCCTCGGCCGGGGTCTCTTTCGCGGGCGCTTCCTCGGCGGGCGCGGCGGCCTCGGCCGGCGCTTCTTCGACGGGCGCTTCTTCCGCGGGGGCTTCCTCGGCCGGGGCGGCGACCGCCTCGGCTTGCGCCTGCGCGTCGGCATCCGCCTTGGCCTTGGCTTCCTCGGCCTTGGCCTGCGTGCGCTCCACGGTCTTCTTGCGCGGCTTGTCTTTCTTGGTCTGCTCGTGGATCACGGGCGCGTCCACGAGTCCCGACACGCTCAGAAAGCGCGCGACCCGGTCGCTCGGCAACGCGCCGACGCCGAGCCAGTATTTGATGCGCTCTTCGTTGACTTTAAGCCGGTCGGCATGATCCTTCGGCACCATCGGATTGTAGGTTCCGAGACGCTCGATATAGCGGCCGTCGCGGGGGCTCCGCGAATCCGCCACCACGATACGAAAAAACGGGCGTTTCTTGGCACCGCCCCGGGACAGTCTGATTCGTAATGGCATATGTCTCTTTGCTCTCCTGAGTTATGAAATTCGGTTCATGACAATTTGAAATTTAAAGCTCTTTAGTTTGGTCATGCGGTCGTCAGCGCGGAAACGGCGGCATTCCGCCTCCGGACATCCCGGGCGGCAATGCGCCCATAAGGCCTTTTCTGCCCATTTTTCCGACTTTCTTCATCATTTCAGTCATTTGCTTATGCTGTTTCAGAAGCCTGTTCACGTCCTGCACGGAGGTCCCTGAACCGGCGGCGATTCTCTTGCGGCGCGAGCCGTTGATGACTTTCGCGTTGCGGCGCTCGACCGGCGTCATGGACGAGATGATCGCCTGCTGGCGCTTGATCATGGAATTGTCGATCTGTTGGGCGGCGAGCTGCTTCTTGGCCTTGGCGACGCCCGGCAGCATCGCCATCAGGCCCTCCATGTCGCCCATCTTGCCGATCTGCCTGAGCTGCTCGGCCATGTCCTCGAGGGTGAACTGGCCCTTGAGCATTTTACGCGCGAGCTTGTCGGCCTCTTCCTTATCGACCGCGTCGGTCGCCTTCTCGACCAAACCGACCACGTCGCCCATGCCGAGGATGCGCCCGGCCAGCCGGTCGGCCCGGAACGTTTCGAGATCTTCGGGTTTTTCGCCGACGCCCATGAACTTGATCGGACAGCCCGTGACCGCGCGCATGGAAAGCGCCGCGCCGCCGCGCGAATCGCCGTCGACGCGCGTTAAAACAATACCTGTGACACCCGCCTTTTCATGAAACGCCTTGGCGATGTTGACCGCGTCCTGGCCCGTGAGCGCGTCCGCCACCAGCAGCACTTCCGTCGGGTCGACCGCCGCGCGCACGGCGGCCACTTCCGCCATCATCTCCTCGTCGAGGTGGACCCGGCCCGCGGTATCCAGCAACACGACGTCGAATCCTTCCTTGCGGCCCGTTTCCATCGCGCGCTTGGCGATGGCGACCGGCAGTTCGCCCAGCACCGGCATCAGCGTCGCGACGCCGGTCTGCTCGCCGAGCACGGTCAACTGCTGTTGCGCCGCCGGGCGGTAGATATCGAGCGACGCCATCAGCGTCTTTTTCTTCTCGCGGCCCGTCAGCAGACGGCCGAGCTTGCCGGTGGTGGTGGTTTTGCCCGAGCCCTGCAAGCCGACCATCAGCACCGCGACCGGCGGATTGCCCGCGAGGTTGATGCCGGTATCGCCGGGCCCGAGAACTTTCACCAAATGATCGTGAACGATCTTGACCACCATCTGGCCCGGCGTGACGCTGCGCAGCACGCCCTGGCCGACGGCCTCTTTCCTGACCCCCTCGATGAAGTCCTTCACCACCGGGAGCGCCACGTCGGCCTCGAGCAGGGCCACGCGGATTTCGCGCAACGCCGCCTCGACGTCGGACTCCTTGAGCGCGCCGCGCTTCTTGAGGCCGTCGAAGATTTCGCCCAATTTGGTCGTCAGGCCGTCGAACATTCTTAGAATCGCCTTATAAACCTTTACGAAAGCACGAAAACGCCCCGTGCTAGAAGCACGAAAAAACGCCCCGTGCTAGAAGCACGAAAAAACGCCAGTGCGCGAAACTCGCGGACTGGCGGGGCCCGCCTTTTTCCGGCCGACCTTCGCTTTCGGCGGCACTTTATGGAGGGTGTTGTCCTAAGTCAAGGAACACGCAGCGGCGACGCCGTAGTCTTTCGAAACCGGGGAAAAACAAAAATTAGAATTGTTCTAAAATATGTTGACGGCCTGCCGCCGTGGCTATAATTTAGAATTATTCTAATTTAATTCCTCGACATTTCTTGATGGAGGCAACGATGAATGAAGTCAAATGCCCGGTGATGCACGGCGGAAACACCGCCACCGGCACGTCGAACATGGAGTGGTGGCCGCAAGCGCTCAACCTGGACATCCTGCATCAGCACGACACCAAGACCAACCCGATGGGCAAGGATTTCGACTATCGCAAAGCGCTCAAGAAGCTCGACGTCGAGGCGCTCAAGAAAGACCTGCACGCGCTCATGACTGACAGTCAGGCGTGGTGGCCGGCGGATTGGGGCCACTACGGCGGACTGATGATCCGCATGTCCTGGCACGCCGCCGGGTCCTATCGTCTCGCCGACGGCCGCGGCGGCGGCGGCACCGGCAACCAGCGGTTCGCGCCGCTGAACTCGTGGCCGGACAACGTCAGCCTCGACAAGGCGCGCCGTCTGCTGTGGCCGATCAAGAAGAAATACGGCAACAAGATCAGCTGGGCCGACCTGATCATCCTCGCCGGCACCATTGCTTATGAATCCATGGGCCTGAAGACCTTCGGTTTCGGTTTCGGCCGCGAAGACATCTGGCACCCCGAAAAGGACACCTATTGGGGCGCGGAGAAGGAATGGCTCGGCCGCGGCCGTTACGAAAGCGACGACGATCCGCAATCCCTGGAGAACCCGTTGGCCGCCGTGCAGATGGGGCTGATCTACGTGAACCCGGAAGGCGTCGGCGGCAAACCCGATCCGCTCAAGACGGCCAAGGAAGTCCGCGAGACATTTAAGCGCATGGCGATGAACGACGAAGAAACGGTTGCCTTAACGGCGGGCGGCCATACCGTCGGCAAATGTCACGGCAACGGCGATGCGGGCCTGCTGGGGCCGGCCCCCGAAGCCGCCGATGTCGAAGAACAGGGTTTCGGCTGGCGCAACCCGACCGGTTCGGGCAAGGGCCGCGACACCATCACCAGCGGACTCGAGGGCGCCTGGACGACCCATCCAACCCGGTTCGACAA
The DNA here is from genome assembly GCA_040904505.1 of Rhodospirillales bacterium. Classification (GTDB taxonomy): domain Bacteria; phylum Pseudomonadota; class Alphaproteobacteria; order Rhodospirillales; family CALINB01; genus CALINB01. The sequence continues at coordinate 6,759 of JBBDTH010000142.1, forward strand.
CGGCTATTTCGAGATGCTTTTCAACCACGAATGGGAATCGCGCAAAAGCCCGGCGGGCGCCTGGCAGTGGGAACCCATCGACATCGCGGAAGAAGACAAGCCGGTCGACGTCGAAGACCCCTCGATCAGATACAATCCGATCATGACCGACGCCGACATGGCGATGAAGGTGGACCCGGTCTACCGCGAGATCTCCTTGCGGTTCCAGAAGGACCCGGAGGCGTTTCGGGATGCCTTCGCGCGCGCCTGGTTCAAGCTGACGCACCGCGACATGGGCCCCAAAGTGCGCTACATCGGTCCCGACGTGCCGCAAGAAGATCTGATCTGGCAGGACCCGATCCCCGCCGGCCCCACCGGCTACGATGTGGGCGCCGTCAAGGCCAAGATCGCCGCCAGCGGTCTGAGCGTGAGCGAGATGGTCGCGACCGCCTGGGACAACGCGCGCACCTATCGCGGCTCGGACATGCGCGGCGGCGCCAACGGCGCGCGCATCCGTCTCGCGCCGCAGAAGGATTGGGAAGGCAACGAACCCGAGCGCCTGGCCAAGGTACTCGATGTCTTGGAGCCGATCGCGGCTAAAGCCGGCGCGAGCGTCGCGGACGTGATCGTGCTGGCCGGCAATGTCAGTGTCGAGCGGGCGGCGAAGGCCGCGGGCGTTACCGTCACGGTTCCCTTCGCGCCGGGACGCGGCGACGCGACCGACGCGATGACCGACGCCGAATCCTTCGAGCCGCTGGAGCCCATCCACGACGGCTACCGCAACTGGCTCGAGAAGGACTATGCCGTCAGCCCGGAGGAACTCATGCTCGACCGCACGCAACTCATGGGCCTGACCGCCCCCGAGATGACCGTGCTGGTCGGCGGCATGCGCGTGCTCGGCACCAACCACGGCGCCGCCAAGCACGGCGTCTTCACCGACCGCGAGGGCGCGCTGACGAACGACTTCTTCGTCAACCTGACCGACATGGCCAACGCGTGGAAGCCGGCAGGGAACGGCCTGTATGAAATCCGCGACCGCGAGACCGGCAAGGTCAAATGGACGGCGACGCGCGTGGATCTCGTCTTCGGGTCCAACGCGATTCTCCGCGCCTACTCGGAAGTCTATGCGCAGGACGACAACAAGGAAAAGTTCGTGAACGACTTCGTCGCCGCATGGACGAAGGTCATGAACGCGGATCGTTTCGACCTGAACTGATACCGGGGTCAAAACACCCGGCGCGACGGCCTAACCTTCCCCCCTGTTAGCCGTTGCAATCTCCGGCGGCATGTGATCGCTTAAGCGCCATGCCGCCGGTCTCTTTTTCAGACGTGTCTTTTTCGGACATCGAAACCGCCGTGACCGCCGCCGGGCTGACCCCGCGCGGCGGTTTTCATCCCGGCCCGAGCGATGCCGTGCCGAACGATCCGAAAACCGTGATCCTGCTCGGCAACGCAGGCGCGGCGTTCTGGCAAGCGTTCACCCATGAACGAAAAGACGAACCGGCGCCGCTCGACGCCTGGACCGAACGGACGATCACTAAACTCGCCGCCGATCTCGGCGCGCGCGCGGCGTTCCCGTTCGACGGCCCGCCGTACCTGCCGTTTCAACGCTGGGCGCAAAAGTGCGAGCCGGTGTATCCCTCGCCCATCGGTGCCTTGATCCATCCCGTGTACGGGTTGTGGCACGCCTACCGCGCGGCGCTGATGTTCGACATAACGCTCGACCTGCCGGAACAAGCGACCGCCCCGAGCCCGTGCGACGCTTGCGCGGATAAGCCCTGCCTCACGACCTGCCCCGTGGGGGCGTTCACGCGCGAGTCCTATGACGTGCCCGCCTGCGTCGGCTTCCTCGAAAGCCCGGACGGCGAAGGCTGCCTGGGCCTCGGCTGCGCGGCCCGGCGCGCCTGCCCGGTGGGGCGGGATTTTATTTACGAGCCCGCCCAGGCGCGGTTTCATATGGCGGCGTTCGCGGGCGCGCACGGGCGGCTGGATTAGCCCCGATCCGCGCATCGATTAGCCTTGGTGTCCCGAAACGGCTAGACTCCCGGCGGTTTCGGGCCATATAAGGCGCACCATGACAAACCCGGCGGAACAGTTGGCATTCGTGAAGATGCACGGTCTCGGCAACGACTTCGTCGTGCTGGACGGCCGCGCGCGCGCCATTGCCTTAACGAGCGACCAGGCCCGCGCCATCGCGGATCGGCACTTAGGGGTGGGGTGCGACCAGGTGATCGTGATCGAGCCCGCCCGCAATGGTGCTGCGGACGCCTTCATGCGCATCCGCAACGCCGACGGCGGCGAGGTCGCGGCCTGCGGCAACGCCTCGCGCTGCGTCGCGGCGATGATCATGCATGAGACCGGCCGGGATACGGCCCGCCTCGAAACCGCCGCCGGGCTGCTCGAGGCGCGCGCCCATGGCGATCAAATCACCGTCGATATGGGCCCGGCGAAGCTCGATTGGCGCGACATTCCGCTGGCCGAAGAAGCCGACACCCTGCACCTCAAGTTCTCGCGCGGGGATTTGCGCGATCCGGTGGCGGTAAGCATGGGCAATCCGCACGCGGTCTTTTTCGTCGCGGATGCCGAGGCAATCGATCTCGCAACATTGGGGCCCGAGATCGAACATCATCCGTTCTTTCCCGAGCGCACCAACGTCGAGGCCGCCCACGTGCTGGCGCGCGATAAAATCCGATTAAGAGTGTGGGAGCGCGGCGCCGGCATCACCCAGGCCTGCGGCACCGGCGCGTGCGCGGCCCTGGTGGCGGCACACCGGCGCGGCCTCACCGAACGCAAAGCAAGCGTGATCCTCGACGGCGGGCCGCTCGAGATCGAATGGCGAGAGGACGGTCATGTTCTGATGACCGGACCGGTTTCGACGAGTTTCTCCGGCATGATCGACGCATCGCTGTTGAACGGAGCGGGATCATGAGCCGCGCGAAGATCGTAACCTTCGGCTGCCGGTTGAACACGCTCGAATCCGAGGTCATGCAAACCCACGCCGACGCCGCCGGGCTGCACGACGCCGTGATCCTCAACACCTGCGCCGTCACCGCCGAGGCCGAACGCCAGGCACGCCAGACCATCCGCAGGCTCAAGCGCGAAAACCCCGAGGCGCGCATCATCGTCACCGGCTGCGCCGCCCAACTCGATCCCGAGAAGTACGCCGCGATGGCGGAAGTCGACCGGGTGATCGGCAACGCCGAAAAACTGAATCCGAAATCGTATATCGGCACGGCCGATGAGCCCGTCACGGTTACCGACATTATGACCGTGACGGAGACCGCCGGGCATCTGCTCGACGGCTTCGAAAGCCGCACCCGCGCGTTCGTGCAGATCCAGCAGGGCTGCGATCACCGCTGCACGTTCTGCATCATCCCGTTCGCGCGCGGGCCCAACCGCAGCGTGCCGCTCGCACGCCTGATCGAACACGTGCGTACGCTCGTCGCGAACGGCCACAAGGAGATCGTGCTGACCGGCGTCGACATCTGCTCCTACGGCCGCGATCTGCCCGGTGCGCCCTCGCTCGGGGCCATGACCCGCGCGCTGCTGGACGCGGTGCCGGAACTGCCGCGCTTGAGATTTTCCTCGCTCGATCCGGCGGCGATGACTGAGGATTTCTTCGCGCTGCTCAGCCGGGAGCCGCGCGTGATGCCGCACCTGCATCTCAGCCTGCAGGCCGCCGACGACATGGTGCTCAAGCGCATGAAGCGGCGCCATTCGCGCGACGATTCGCTCGAAGCCTGTACCCGCGCGCGCGCCGCCCGGCCCGACGTCGTGTTCGGCGCCGATCTGATCGCGGGCTTTCCGACCGAAACCGACGCCATGTTCGAGAACACGCTTGCCGCCGTAAACGAGATGGGCCTCACCTACCTGCACGTGTTTCCCTATTCGCCGCGCCCGGGCACGCCGGCAGCGAACATGCCGCAGGTGCCGAAGGCGCTGCGCGCGGAACGCGCGGGCCGTCTGCGCGAAGCGGGCGATGTTTTACGGGAAAAGTTTTTCGAAAGCCGCGTCGGGAAAACGGTCGACGTGCTGATCGAACAGGACGGCCAGGGCCACTGCCCGCAGTTCACGCCCGTGCGCGGGCTGACGGACGCCGAGCCGGGTTCTATCGTCGCGGCGCGGATCGAGCGCGCGGAACAAAGTCATTTGATTGGGCGCCTGATTGGATGCGTCGCCTCATGAGCGAAACCGGCAAAACCGGTTGGCTCGCGCGTCTCAAGGCCGGTCTCTCCAAGACATCCGACAAAATCTCGAGCGGCATCGGCGATCTGCTCGCCAAGCGCAAACTCGACGACGATACCCTGCGCGATCTCGAGGAAATCCTGATCGCCGCCGATCTCGGCGCGCCGGTGGCGGCCAAGATCACCGGCCAACTCGCGGCGAAACGCTTCGGCGCGGACGCCGGCGAGGAAGAGGTACGCGGCACCTTGGCCGAGGACGTCGCGGCGATTCTGGAACCCGCCGCCAAGCCGTTAACCGTAAACGGCGCGCACCGCCCGCATGTGATTTTGGTGTGCGGCGTGAACGGCAGCGGCAAGACCACGACCATCGGCAAGCTCGCCAAGCAGTTCCGCGAACAGGGCAAAACCGTAATGCTGGCGGCGGGCGATACCTTTCGCGCCGCCGCCATCGAGCAGTTGCAGGTGTGGGGCGAGCGCGCCGACTGCCCGGTCGTCACCTCGCAACTCGGCGCCGATGCCGCCGGGCTCGCGTTCGATGCGCTGGAATGGGCTAAGCGCGAGACCATCGACGTCGTGATGATCGACACCGCCGGGCGGCTGCAGAATAAGAAGAACCTGATGGACGAATTGGAGAAGATCGTGCGCGTGATCAAAAAACTCGACGATACCGCGCCGCACGATTGCCTTTTAGTGCTCGACGCCACCGTCGGGCAGAACGCGCACGCCCAGGTCGAGGTGTTCCGCGCGGCGGTCAACGTCACGGGCTTGGTGCTGACCAAGCTCGACGGTTCCGCCAAGGGCGGCGTGGTGGTGGCGCTCGCCGATAAATTCGGCCTGCCGGTGCACGCGGTCGGGGTCGGCGAGGGGATCGACGATCTCAAGCCGTTCGAGGCGCGCGCCATAGCGCGGCATTTGATGGGGCTCGAGGCTTAAATCAGCCGACGTTGATTCATATCAAGCGCGCTTGCCGCCGTCCGCTTTATGCTTATCTCTCACGTAAGGAGAAGGGCCGGGTTTATGGACCGCAAGATCAAGATCAACCTCTGGTACGTCGTTTTCGCCGTCATCGGCATCCTGATGCTGCAGCGGTTCCTCACCGACCTGCAGCAGGTCGAAACGATCCCCTACAGCGAATTCCAAAGTTACCTGGAACAAGGCAAGATCAGCGAGATCACCGTCACCGAAAAACACGTGCAGGGCCTCCTCAAAACGCCGACGCCCGACGGCAAGAAGCAATTCGTCACCACCCGGATCGAACCCGCGTTCGCGAAAGATCTGCGCGCGTACGGCGTCAAGGTGACCGGCGGCACGGAAAGCACCTGGCTGCGCGACGTTCTCTCCTGGATCGTGCCGATGGGAATGTTTCTCCTGATCTGGATGTTCCTGATCCGGCGCTTCGCCGAGAAACAAGGCTTCGGCGGCGGACTGATGTCGGTCGGTAAAAGCCGCGCCAAGGTTTACGTCGAAACCGATACCAAGGTGACGTTCGAGGATGTCGCCGGCGTCGACGAGGCGAAAGAGGAATTGCACGAGATCGTCGATTTTTTGAAAGACCCGCAACGCTACAGCCGGCTCGGCGGCCATATCCCGAAAGGCGTCCTGCTGGTCGGCCCGCCCGGCACCGGTAAGACCTTGCTGGCGCGCGCTATCGCCGGGGAAGCGGGGGTGACGTTCTTTTCCATCAGCGGTTCCGAGTTCGTCGAGATGTTCGTCGGCGTCGGCGCGGCGCGGGTGCGCGATCTGTTTGAGCAGGCCCGCCAGCAAGTGCCCTGCATCATCTTCATCGACGAGCTCGATGCGTTGGGGCGGGCGCGCGGGCTGTTTCCGATGGGCGGCGGGCACGACGAGAAGGAGCAAACCCTCAACCAGCTTTTGCACGAACTCGACGGCTTCGACCCGCGCGAGGGACTGATTCTGCTCGGCGCCACCAACCGCCCCGAGATTCTCGACCCGGCGTTGATGCGCGCGGGCCGGTTCGACCGCCAGATTCTGGTCGACCGGCCGGACAAGAAAGGCCGCGAGGATATTCTCAAGGTGCATTTGCGCAAATCGCACATCGCCGACGACGTCGCGCCGGAAAAGATCGCGGCCCTCACGCCCGGCTTCACCGGCGCCGATCTCGCCAATCTGGTCAACGAAGCGACCCTGCTCGCGACCCGGCGCAACGCCGATGCCGTCACACTCGACGATTTCACCCGCGCGATTGAAAGAATTGTGGCCGGGCTCGAAAAAAAGAACCGGCTGCTCAACCCGTTCGAGCGCGAAACGGTCGCCTACCACGAATCCGGCCACGCCTTGGTCGCGCTGTCGCTGCCGGGCACGGACAAGATCCACAAGGTGTCGATCATCCCGCGCGGCATCGGTTCGCTCGGCTACACCATTCAACGCCCGACCGAGGACCGCTACCTCATGACCCGCGAAGAACTGGAAAACAAAATGTGCGTGCTGCTCGGCGGGCGAGCCGCCGAACACGTCGTCTATGGCAAGCTCTCGACCGGCGCCGCCGACGATCTCGCCAAGGTGACCGACATCGCGCGTTCCATGGTCACCCAATACGGCATGATCGAGACGCTCGGTCACGTCGCCTACGACAAAATGCCCTCACCCTATCTCGACGTGCAGCAGCTGCAATTTCCGCAGGAGCGGCGCTACAGCGAGGAAACGGCGCGCGAGATCGATGTCGCGATCCGCGAAATCGTCAAGGGGGCATTCGAGCGCGCCGTGGCGGTCCTGACGGCGAACCGGGCCGTTCTCGAAACGACGGCCCAACGTCTGCTGGAAAAGGAAACGCTCGACGAGCAGGACCTGACGGTGCTGACCGCGACTCTGGAGAAGGCTGCGCCGGAACGGAAACCGCCGGAAATTCAGCCCTGATCGTTGGCGGGTTTCTCTTCTTCGAGATCAAGCTCGCCCTGGGGGTCGCTTTCGACCAATTTCGCGATGACGTCGTAGGTCTCCGCGTTGGTCTCCATCTGACCCTTCAATTCCTGATTGGTATCGGCGATGTTGCGAAAAAACGTGGCGGCGGCGCGCAACAAATCGGCGGCTACCTGAGCATGTGTCGGCATATCATCTTCTCATCTGCTTGATCAACGTCGCGCCAGCATAACACGGGACAGCCTAATTACCACCCCGCAGAGTCTCCGAAAGAGACTCAGTAACCCATCCTGATTTCGATCGCGCCGTCGGCCGCCGGCAGGTCAAACGCCGCGTCCTCGAAAGACGGCGCACTCAAAAAGGCCTTAGCATTGTTGCTGAAGGCGTACCCCTCGAGCGGGATGCCGAATATTCCCTGATCGAATTTACCATTGTCGTTCTCGTCGTGATAGAGGGCGGCGGCGTAACGCCCCGGCTTGAGGCCGGTGAAGCGTATCTCGACGGTGCCTTTTTTCGCCGGTGCCTTGCCGCCCATCACCGCGGTTTTCGATTTCGGAAACGCGTCGGAATGATCGTAGAGATTCATGCGCACGGTGCCGCCGTCGGAACGTACGCCGGTAATCGTCACCCGCAGATCGGCGGCGGCGGTATCCACGGGAACGGCGGACACGAAAAAAACCGTCATGACGGCGGCCGCGAAACGGACGAAACGATCTTTCATAAGCGGTTCCGGCGCTCTCCAGGGTCAACGCCGCGCATCGACAGGCGGCGTCACGGTTTGTAGCAGTTTCGGGCGGGCCCGCTAAACGCGAATATTGAAATAATAGCCGCGCGGAACATCGCCGCGGATCGGATCACCGCCGTTCAACAGCCTGTCCAGACGCGTCAGCGCCTTTTGCTCCTCGTCCGGCGGGCTCGCCGCCGTCACCGACGCCAGGTTTTTGGCTTCGCGCGCCGTCTGCAGGCTGCGAAAGGTTCCCGAAGGCTCGGGAAGAATGGGGCCGGTGGGTTTCGCGACATCGTTCATGGAGGCCACTATGAGGGGAAATGGTTAACGGAATCTGTAATCCGCTTGCCCCGATGGCGCGGCGCGCTCACGGCACGGGATGCGCCGCGTAAACGATCATTTCATGGCCCGCCCGATACTGCTCGAGCGCCCAGGTAACGCTGGCGAAGGCCATGTCGTTCCAGGGAATGTCGGCCCAGTCGAACAGGCCGACCTCTTGGCTTTCGGGCCCGGCGGCATGGGCGGGGCCGGTCATGCGGGCGTTGTAAAACACGTAAACGTGGCTGACATGCGGAATCTCGTAGATACCCAGCAGCCGCTCGATCTCGATCTCGGCCCGGGCTTCTTCCCAAACCTCGCGGGCCGCGCCCGCCGCCATGGTCTCGCCGATCTCCATAAACCCCGCCGGAACCGTCCAATACCCGAGCCTGGGCTCGATCGCCCGGCGGCACAGCAGGATCTTGCCGTCCCAGACACAGACCGCGCCGACGACTACCTTCGGGTTGGCATATTCGATATAACCGCAGTCCGGACAGACCAGCCGCGGGCGGTCGTCACCCTCGGGGACCGTTTCGACGGAAGGGCCTGAGGCGGTTTTCTCGATAGCGGTTTTTTCGGTCATGGGGGCCGAGTTTGGCCCGAGGAAACGCCCTAGACAAGAGCGCAGCATACACAAGCCGGCAGAATGTTAGTACACTGCGGCCAAAGCAACTTCCGATCGAGCGGAGACACGATGGACGATCCCAGGGTGACGGGGACGGAAACTTCCCAGGAAAAACAATTAACGCCGTTCGGCGCCCGAACCTTTATGGGCGGCACCCGGGTTTCCGCGCGGCTGCGCTGGTTCGTCGTGCTGTGCGCGGTTGCCCTCGCCGTCATGGGAAGCCTGTATTTCTACGCCGAGACGCTGCTGGCCCAGGCCGACCGCCAAACGGCGGAGGCCGCCGCCGTCCAGCGATACACGCTCGAGATCGAAAAATCCGTCTGGCGCCTGCGCGGCACAGAAAAGGATTTCATCCTCAGCGGCGATCCCCGACACATCGGCGTTTACGACAGCATCACCAAGTCCGCGAGCAATTCCCTGGGGTCGCTGGAGTCCCTGGGCGCGAGCAAACCCATCAAGGAACACATCGCGACCGTGAACGACGGCATCGCCCAACACGCGGCGGCGTTTCAGCAACTGGTCGAGGGTCAAAGCGCCCGCGCCGGCGGGCAGACCGAAAGCCAGGCCAAGAAACTCGAAACCTCGGCGCGCGCGCTCGAAAACCGGTTGAGCCGGACCGACATTGCGAACCTCAAGGACTCATTCGCCCAAATGCGCCGGTCCGAAGCGCGCTTTAAATCGACCGGCGCCATAGCGGATTTGCGCGCCAACACGAACCAGCGCGAGGACTTCACCCGTCTGCTCGCGTCCGCCGCCGTTTCGGAACAGGACCGCGCAACCCTCGAACGCCTGATGGAGGCCTATCAAGCGGACATGACGGCGCTGGCCAAGGTCACCTTATCCCAAACCGCGCGCATCAGCCGGCTCGATGAAATTTTCTCCTATCTCCTGCCGAGCCTGAACGGCATTATCGAGTTCGCTGGCCGTCACGGTATTTCGGCCCGGGAAAAAACGGCTCGCCTGCAGCGCTTGGCGCGCACCGCCGCCCTGGCCGGCGGCGGCGGCGTCATCCTGCTGTTGTTGGCGGGCGGGCTGGTTCTGATACAAAGCCTGGCTGCACCTCTTCGGGACATGGCGGAGTCGGCGGATAAACTCGTCTACGGCCAACAGGACGTGGCGCTGCCCGCGCTCGACAACCCCGATGAAATCGGCGAGATTGCGCGCGCGCTGAACATCCTTAGAGTCACCCTCGGCGAACTCTCGCAGACGACCGGCGAGCTCGAGCGAATCCGGAACGCGCTCGAAACGGCGCAACGCGACGCGCACCAGGCGCGCGCCGCAGCGCAATCCCTCGAAGCCAAGGCCCGCGACGCCGAAACCAAGGCCCAAGCCCTCCACCATCAAGCCCAAGAAGCCGCGGCCCAGGCTCAAGCTCAAATCCAGGCCCTGAAAACGCAGGCGCGCCAATCCGACGCCGCAGCACAGGCGGCCGAGGCCAAACTCAAAACCGCCGAAACCAAAGCACGCACGCTCGAAACCCAAGCCAAGGAGGCGCAAGACCAAGCCCGTGCGGCGCAGGATCAAATGCGGGCAGCGCAGGCCCGCGCCACCGAGGCGCAAAACAAAGCGGCCGCCGCGGAACGGGCGCTCGCGCAGGCCAAGACGGCCGAACCGGCACGAGACCGGCCGGCGGACCAAAAATCGGCCGCGCCGGTCGCATCCGACGGTGCGCCGGGATCATCGCCCGAACAGCCTCTCTCGCCGCAACCCGTCGTTTCCGGAAAAAACGCCCTGCCCGCCGCGGCAAACGCCGAAACGCCCATCGATGCGATCGCCTCGCTCAGCCAATATCTCGCGCAATCGAGCCGAAACGTTTCGGACGCCGCTTTCGAGGCCGAGCGTACCAGTACGTTGATCCGGGGCCTGAACGACGCGGAATCCCAACTGGAAAAAATCGATCCGTTGATCCGCCTCATCGGCAAGCAGACGGATTTCCTGGCCTCTCCCCCGGCACGGCAACAATCTCAGCCCGGCGATCCCCACGGCAACCTGGTGGCACTGTCGTCCGCCCGGAACGCCCCGAAAGACGGGATCGGTCTCGACGACGAGGACATCAGGAAACGCTTCGAGACGATTCGAAAAGCCGCCATTCAGGTTCTGCAGTCGGTCCGCGCGGTCGCGCAAACGGTCCACCTCTCGAAAGGGTCCGCACTCGAAATCGCCGCCGCGAGTTCCGCCGACGCCCTCGAGATCACGACCGATCTTCTGGAACAATCCGAACACCTGCGCGGCATGTTGAACGATCTGATCGGCAAGCTGCACAGCACGTCGCTGCCGCCCGCGCCGAAGGAAACGAAACCGGCGCCGCAAGCGAAGAAACCCGCGCCGAAGCTTTCCGCTCAAGCCGTGAAGAAGCCCGCGCCCAAGCCGCCGCGAAAATAACGGCGGGACGGACCGGAATCGGACGGGTTATCGGGCCGGTTATTTGCGCAGGACGGCGACGCCGGGCAGGTCCTTGCCTTCCAGCCATTCGAGAAACGCGCCGCCGGCCGTCGAGACATAGGAAAAATCCTCGAGCACCCCGGCATGGGTGAGCGCCGCGACCGTATCGCCGCCGCCGGCGACGCTGACGAGTTTTCCGGCGCGGGTCAGGCGCGCCGCGGCCTGCGCCACCGCGTTGGTGCCGGCATCGAACGGCCGGGTCTCGAACGCGCCCAACGGGCCGTTCCAGACCAGTGTCCTGCAATCCGCGAGACGCGCGTTGAGACGCTCGACCGATTGCGGGCCGACATCGAGAATCATCATGTCGCCGGACACCGCGTCGACGGATACGGTTTGGGTCGCCGCGCCTTCCTTGAATTCGGCGGCGACGACCGCGTCGACGGGAATGAGAATCTCGCAGCCCGTCTCCTTGGCCCGCGCCATGATGGATTGCACCGATGCCGCCATATCGGCCTCGCACAAGCTTTTACCGACATCGATTCCCTGAGCGTGCAAAAACGTGTTCGCCATGGCGCCGCCGATGATCAGGATGTCGACCTTGGACGACAGATTGCCGAGCACGTCGAGCTTGGTCGATACCTTGGCGCCGCCGACCACGGCCGCGACGGGATGCTCGGGTGACTCCAGCGCCCCCGCCAGCGCTTCCACTTCGCCTTGCATCAACCGGCCCGCCGCCGCGGGCAGCAGCCGGGCGACGCCTTCGGTCGAGGCGTGCGCACGGTGCGCCGTCGAAAAGGCATCGCTCACGTAACAGTCGCCGAGGGCCGCCAGTTGCTTGGCGAACGCCGGATCGTTTTTCTCCTCGCCGGCGTGGAATCGTAAATTTTCCAGCATCGCGAACTCGCCGTCCTTCAAACCGGCCACCGCTTTTTCCGCGTCGGGGCCGATGCAGTCCGGCGCAAACGCCACCGGCTTTCCGCCCAAGGCCCGCGACAGGGCCTCGGCGATCGGCCGTTGGCTCATCTCCGGAACCGCCTGCCCCTTGGGGCGGCCGAAATGGGACAACACGACGACGCGCGCGCCTTTATCGGCAAGCTCCTTCAGCGTCGGCACCGTTCGCTCGATCCGGGTCGCGTCGCTGACCTTGCCGTCTTTCATCGGCACGTTGAAATCCACGCGAACCAGAACACGCTTTCCCGCAACGGTAAGATCGTCGATTGTTTTGAAGGCACTCATGAGAAATCCGGTTTCCTCGATCTGTCAGGTTATTGTCAGGTTACTGTCGTCTTTCGGGCCGTCCGCGCCGGAGCGCTTCCCGAATACCCCCGGCGCCGATGTCGTGTTATCCTCGGATGACGCCGGCAACGCAAGCCCGGGAAGAAGGGGCTGAAACATAGTCGGAAAATCCCTGGGAAAATGAGAGAATTCCTAGAGCAAATCATTATGGAGATCGGATCCACGGGATTTATCCGATAAATCATGATCCGATCTCGCTGGTCAACCTCTCGCGGAGCCGGTACCTTAATACTTTCGGATAATGGAACGGGCAAGTCATGGCCGAAGAAAATCCCTTCCCGCTGTTGTCGGTGATCGACACCGCCCGTGTCGTGCGCGAACTCGAACAAGCGCTCGACGATCATCGGGATTGGGTCAAGACAATGGTCGCCGGCCTGGTCTGCCGGATTCCGCCGAACGAAAGCGATTTGGAACCTGGCGCGCACAAGCGCGGCGATTTCAGCCGTTGGTTCTCCAATGAGGTGAACCCGCACCTGAAAAACCATTCCGACTTTCCCCGGGTGATCGAGCTGTACGAAAGCATGCACGCAGAAGCGCGCGAACTGCAGCAGATCGTCAGCCGGGGCGGCGACATCGCGCCCGAACAATACAGGCACTTTCTCGATAGCTCCGACTTGTTCGTCCGTCAGGTGCGCGCGCTGCACACGGACGCCCGCTCCCTGTTGAGCGATACCGACCCCCTGACCGGCGTCGCCACGCGCCAGGCGATGTATGCCCGCCTCGAACAGGAACAACAGCGTTCCGAACGCAGCGGCCAACCGAGCTCGATCACCATGACCGACGTGGATCGCTTCAAGGAGGTCAACGACACCTACGGCCATCTCGCCGGCGATAAGGTCCTGCAGGCCTTCGCCCACTATCTATTGGATCACTTGCGGCCGTACGATCAAGTGTACCGGTACGGCGGCGAGGAATTCATAATCTTGCTGCCGAACGCGACGCCCGAACAGACCAAGCGAATCGTCGAACGCGTCCGGCGCGGCCTCATGAATCAACGGACCCGCATCGGCAACGGCAATTCCGTACAAATCACGGCATCGTTCGGTATCGCCCAACTCACGTACGATATTTCGGTCAAGGCCGCGATCGAACGCGCCGACCAAGCAATGTACGAAGCCAAGCGCTCGGGCCGCAACCGGGTGCGCATTTGGGAAGACCCCA
>JBBDTH010000143.1:0-19242 GCA_040904505.1 Rhodospirillales bacterium
GTAGCGCGATGAGTTTCAAGCGCAGATCGAACGGCGGCAGGCCATCGTTCGGCAGTCCTCGCCCAGCATATGCGCGAGGAAGGCGCGTTGCTTGAAGAACAGCAGCCAGTATTCGTCGTAAATGAAAGCAAACACCGGCAGTAGGCCTCGGCTGTGAATGGTGCCGATGAAATCCGCGAGCGCGGCGATATCGGCGTTCCAATCGCCGGGTTGAAAGCGGGTGTAGCCTTCTTCCAGCAGGTCCGTTTCCATCGTCTTGAGGATATCGGCGCCGTACGCGATCTGCGATTGCGCGCCGATGAAGGCGGGATCGCACACGTGCAGATCCGGCGCGAGGCCTTGCCAGAAGGCCGCATCGTTCCAGCGGGCGGATTGGTCGAGGGCAGTCGTCATCCCAGGGCATCGTTGTGAAGGTCCGCCGGTATGATCCGGCCAACCGGTTTAAATTTTTTTAAGAGCGTGCGTTATGTCGGCGATCACGCCGGCCCAGTCTCCGGGCGATGCCTGGCGGAACAGGCGCAGGCTCGGATACCAGGCCGTTTCGTCGCCCTCGCGCAGCCAGCGCCAATCCGGGTCCGTCGCGGGCAGCATGACGAAGGCGGGTTTTCCCAGCGCGCCGGCGAGATGGGCGACGGCGGTATCGACGGAAATCACCAAATCGAGCGCCTGCACGGCGGCGGCGGTATCGGCGAAATCCTCGAGGCGCGGCGTAAGATCGGTGATGGCGCCGCTGGCGGTCATGGTTTGGCGCGCGTCGGCGCCGGGCTCGACTTGCAGGCTGTAGAACGCGCAGTCCGGCAGGTCGAGCAAGGGAAGCAGGGCCGCGACCGGGCACGACCGGTTGGCGTCGTTGCGGTGCGCGGGATTGCCCGCCCATACCAGGCCGATGCGCTTGCCCGGCGCCGCGGACTCGAGCGCGAAATCTTGCGCGGCCGACAGATACGGGCCGTGCCAGGACTCGGCCGGCTCGGGCATCGACAACAGATGGGCGAGGCTCATCAAGGGCGCGTGGCAATCGAAATCGGGCACCGCCTCGCCGAGCGCGACCGCCCGCTCGATGCCGGGCGCGGTTTTGGCGAGGCGAACCAACGAGTCCTGACATTGTATGAAAACCTCGCCCACGCGCTCGGCGGCGAAGCGTGCGTAGCGCAGGAACTGAATGGCGTCTCCCACGCCTTGATCGACCCACAGCAAAAGCCGTTTGTCCGGTGCCGCGGTGCCGTCCCAGGCCGGTTGCGGCCAATCGGGCCGGGGCGCCTCCGGGCGTTCGAGGCGCCATTCGTATTCGGCGAAGCCTTCGCGCCGGCGCCCTTGTATCAGCAACAGATGCGACAGGTTCCAATGGGCCTCGGCTGACTCGGGGTTCAGGCTCAGCGCCTGACGGAAACACCGTTCGGCCTCGGCTAAATCCCCCGTGCGTTGCGCGGCGATGGCGCGGTTGATCCAGGCGGCTTCGAAATCGGGCTTGAGATCGAGAAGCCGCCGGAAATGAGCTAGCGCATCCTCGTTTTTCCCGAGGCGCACGTCGAGGTTGGCCAGATTATAAAGCCCGTTGAGATGCTCCGGGTCGATCTCGAGCAGGCGTTCGTAGGTTCGTTCGGCCTCGTCGGTGCGCCCGAGTCTGTCGCACCCGAGGGCGGCATTGTACAGCGCGTCCTGATGCACCGGGTCGATGGCGGCGGCGCGCTGCCATTGTTCGACGGCCTTCTCCGTATCGCCGGCGGTTTGGCAGACCACGCCGAAGTTAAAGGCGATATCGGCGCGTTCCGGCAAGGCGCGCGCGGCGTCCTCGAAAAACCGGATCGCTTCGTCGAACCGTTTTTGCTGGGCGCGGATAATCGCCAGGAAATACGTGTACTCGTGATCGCCGCTGCAGTCGCGCCCGAGCAGGCAATGCTGCTCGGCTTCGTCGAAACGCCCGGCGCCGATCAGTTGCAGTATCCTATCGGTGGTATCCGCCGTCATGATGCCGCGGGCGTCTTGCGCACATCCGAGAGAACGGGGCGCAGCAGATCGAGGTGGCTTTTCCGCGCGGCGGCTTGATGCACGATCAATTCCTTCGAGCGCGCGGGCGAGTCGAATTTTTCGATGCGCGCGGCGGTGTCCTCGATGCTGTCGGTTTCCGGACGGACGAGTTCGGCGAGAAACCCCTCGGCGGTTTGCGAGCGATGGGAATGGGCGATCGCGAACGACGGAATCCCGAGTGCTGCGGCCAAGCCGGCGCCGTGAACGCGGGTGGTGACGACGAGATCGAAGGCATCGTAGATCGCGGGATATTCGGCGGCGTCGGCATGATAGATCACGTCGATATCGTCGGGCAGACATGCGGAAAATTCGGGCAGTTCGTCGACGTAATGCGCGATCACCGTGCAGGCGAACGTCTTTTTAAGAAGATTGAGGAGGCCGAGCATGTAATCGCGGATCGCCGGGTCGATGCGCTGCGTGTTCGTCGGCGCGGTGCCCTGAAGGGAAACAGCGAGCCTGCGTTTGCCGGTACGCGCCGTGCCGGTCGCGGCGAACAGCGACGGGCACGGCAGAAGCCGGGGATCGACGGGGGCGAGAAACGCGGCCGCCGAGGAATCCCGCACGGTGACGATGCGCGCCTTTCGCAGAACGGTCTGATCGGTCGCGAGCAAATCCTGAAAGCCGCAATTCTCCATAACGGCGACCGAGCCCAGGCCGAGATACAGCACCGGGCCGTCGAAGGATTGCAGGGCCGCCGTCAGCGGTTCGACCATGCGCCCGACCCATTCGGGAGTGCCGGCGAAAACAGCGAAGTCGGCGAAATCGAGTCCGAGGTCGGGGGCCCAGGCGTTTTCCCGGGTGCTGAAGTGTTCGCTCAGGGTTTGATACCAGTTCGCCGTTTGGGTGCCGACCGTCGCGTCCTTGTCGAAGGTCATGCGGAAATTCTGCACCGCCGGGTTGCGGTTGTACAAAACCGTGTTGAACGGTCCGATCGCGTCGCGCAACAGGTTCTGGATGCCGAACAAAATGAATTCGTCGCCCGGGTTGTAATTGCGCGTCGTTGAAAAGATTCCGGTGGGACGAGTCATCGGCGGACCTTGGGTTCGAGCGCGTTCGTTTGTTCGTTAGGTTTTGGTGATGCGAACGCCGGCTTGCTTGGCGAACAGGCTGAACGCAATGTACTCGTATTCCCAGCCGTGTTTTTCGACGGCTTCCCGGAACGCCTTGAATTCGTCGTCGCGCCAACCCGGGTTGATCAGGTATTCGTCGAACACGATTACCGTGCCCGGCCGGATGCGCGTCGCGAGATGATCGAAAATCGTTACCGTCGATGTGTACAGGTCGCAGTCCACGTGCATGAAGCGGACGGGATCGTCGAATTCGGCGGTATAGGCCGGCAGGGTATCCTCGAACCAGCCCGCGTGGAGCGTGACGGTATCGGGCATGTCCGGCAATTCGCCGAAGGTGGTATAGCTGCCTTTCCGTTCGCTGTACCAATCTTCGGGCAGGCCCTGGAAGCTGTCGAAGCCGTGAACGGGCTGGCCGGCGTCGGCGGCGATCAAGCGCAGGGTGGCGCCGTAGCGGACGCCGAATTCCAGAACCGCTCCCGTCGCGGAAGCGTGCCGCAGGCAGTAGTGCAGGGTCGCGGAGGCGGGGGCGAACCATCGGGTGTCGGGGCCGCGGGCGGCTTTCATATAGGACCACGAGTCGATCGCCGGATGAGGACCGTCGCCGTCGCGGGGCAGCGCCGCGAAATGGGTTTCGGCGTCTTTAGCGATCCCGGCGTGGTCCTCGATGGCGCCGAGCATGAAATGTGCCCGTTCGTGGCCGGGATCGACGGCAAGGGCTTGTTCCAGGGCTTCCGTCGCGGGCGCGAGATCGGTGTCGTCGAAGACGGCGGCGTGCAGGTTGAACGCGGCTTCGGCGTTTCGCGGCGCGAGCTCGAGAGCGCGTTTGAAACACGCGGCGGCTTCGCCCGCCACCCCGCAATCCTGCAAGACCACGCCGAGGTTGTTATGCAGTTCGGCGACGGTGTCGTCGATCTTGAGCGCTTGGCGGTATACCTCGGCGGATTCGGGCAATTGGCCGATCTGCCGGTAAACCGTCGCTAGATTGTTATAAGACGGCAGGTGCTTCGGATTTGCCTCGATGCTGTCCCGATAGGCCGCGATGGCCTGTTTCGGCTTGCCGGCGGCCATGAGCGCGTTCGCCAGGTTGAACCGGGCGATCGTGAAAGCCGGATTGATCTTGATCGCTCGGCGGAACGCGTCGGCGGCCTCCTCGAATCGGCGCAGGCCCTGCAGCGCGTTGCCCATGTTGTTGAGGGCTTCCGGAAACGCGGGTTTGTGTTCGAGCGCCACGGTGAACGATTGCAAGGCTTCCTCCATGCGCCCGGCGGCGGACAACGCATTGCCTAAATTATAGTGGGCTTCGGGCATATCGTTGAGGAGTCCGACCGCTTTTTGACAGGCTTCGATGCCCGGCTCGATCCTTTTCAGCGCGAGATAGGCATGGCCGAGTCCGTTCCAGGCTTCGGCGTGATCGGGCTTTACGGTAACGGCCTTTTCGAGATGATCGAGGGCGTTTTCGAATTGTCCGAGTTCAAGCGCAACGGTTCCCGCAAAATGCAGAACGTCGATATCGTCGGGCATCACCTTCATGACGCCGCAGGCGACCTTGTAGGCTTTTTCCCGGTTGCCTTTCTCATAGGATGACACCATCATCTCGAGGGCTTGCGGGAGCGGAATGTCCTTACCGGCCCGGGCCGCATCGAGAATCTTGTCGTTATTTTTTTCCTGTTGGCGCCGTTGTTTCCGATTCATGTCGTTTTCCGCAGAAGAAAAAAGCGTGGAGGAGCGTTCGGTCAGTTTCTTATCAGGACGAACAGCAGTCCTGCAATGGGGTGGCCGCGGTCGCGGCGCACCACGATGTCTTGCCGGTTCAAGACCGTAAAGCCGGTCTCGGCGGCTAGGGCTTCGATATGGCCGCCATGATGAGCGTATCGTCCGCTGGGTTGCAAGGCATAGGTGCCGTGTTCCAGGGATTCGACGGAAAACGCGAAGATTCCCCGTTCGGATAGGCGCGTGTGCGACGCCGCGAATACAGGCTTGAGGTCGCCGATATAAACGAATACGTCGGCGGCGAAGATCAGGTCGAATACCTCGGCGGGATCGCCGTCTTGCAGATAGGCGACGATTTCAGCGGCATGAAGCGAATCGTAAAGATTCTTGGCGCGCGCTTCGGCGATCATGTTGGCGGAAATATCGACGCCGGTCAGGTCGTCGATTATATCCTTCAGCGCGCCGCCGCCGAGTCCGGTGCCGCATCCCAAATCGAGCGCGCGTTCGAATTTCACGGGAATGTCGTCGGTTTCTTGCAAGGTCTCGAATGCCGTGCGCAACAGGGCGGGAACGCCATAGCCGAGTTCCCGGATCAGCGTTTCCTCGAAGCGCGGCGCAAAATCGTCGAAAAGATCCCGGATATACCCCGGCGGCGGCGCGGCAGTGGTTTCACCTCGCAACGCGGCCGCGAAATGAAGCGCGGTCGCGTTGTTCGGGTCCATATCGAGGACCTTCATATAGATCCCGGCGGCTTCTTCATGACGCCCCAGTTTTTGCAGGACATCGCCGAGACAATCGTAGATCTCGACATTCTGCCCCGACCCCTGTTCCTGAGCGGCAATCGCCTTGCGGTAGGTTCGTTCCGCCTGCTGCAGATCGCCGCAGGAAACATAGGTGTCGCCGAGTCCGCGCAGCGCCGCCGGATGGTCGGGGCGCACCGTCAAGGCATGACGAAACGCCTCGATGGCGTCGGGGTATTGCTTGAGTTCCTTGAGTGTCGCGCCGAGGCTGGCGTGAGCCTCGATATAATCGGGGGCGCATTCGATCGCGCTGCGATAGGAGGCGGCCGCGCCTCGGTAGTCCTCGCGCATCAGGAGTACGGTGGCGAGATTGTAATGCGCGTCCGCATAATCCGGGTTCAGGGCGATCGCGGCTCGGAATGAATCGACGGCGGAATCGGTGCGGCCCGATTTTTGGCGCACGGTGCCGAGGTTGTTGTGGGCCAGCGCAAGGCCGGGCTCGATCGCGATGGCGCGTTCGAACATGGCGGCGGCTTCATCGTTCTGTTGCCGGGCGGCCAGCAGGGCGCCGAGGTTGATGTAGGCATCCGCGTAACCGGCATCGGCCGTTATGACGTGACGGTACGCCGCGATCGCCTCGTCCGGTTGCTGGAGATCGCGCAGCGTATCGCCGAGATTGTAGAACGCATCCGCGTTGTTCGGATCGAGCGTTGCGGCCTGGCGGAAGGCGTCGGCGGCTTGCGCGTCCTGCCCGGCTTGCCGGTATGCGGCGCCGAGGTTGTTCGCGACATCGGCGCGGTCCGGCAACACGTCCGCCGCGGCGTGCAACAGCTCGACGGCAAGATCGGCATCGCCGGTATACAAGGCGGCGATCCCGCCGAAATACAAGGCATCGGGATGCCGGGGCTCGGCGGCGAGGCAGGCTCGATAGATTTTCAGCGCGTCGCCGGCGCGGCCGTCCCGGAGCAGGGTTTCCGCTCGAGACAGGGCCGAGGAAAGAGGGGCGTCGGATCGGGCCCGTGGCATAGGCGCGTTCTCTAATCGGCGTTGTGAACGGCGGCGGCGCGCACGGTGACGCCGTCGAATAAGGCTTCGAGATCGGTTTGTGGCCCGTTTTCCCGAATGGCGCCGGCAATGATGTCGCGAAGGCCGTCTTTGAGGGGCGTTTCGTAGATGTTCATCGCGGGGGGCCTTGTTGCCAGCGTTACGATATCCGTTCGGCGGTACCGGGTCATTACCGGGCCATCATAAGGCGGTTGCCCCGGAATGTTGACTCGGCCGTCATTCAGCCACGCTCACCGCGCGCCGGCGGCGGGCCGTTAACGCAGGAAGTCGGACAGGCTGAGGGCCCTGATTCGCGCGAGCGATTGAAACGAGGCTTCGAGCAGGCGCTGCTGATCCAATAGCTTCGTGACGGCTTCCGTCTGATCGATGTTTTCCGACTTGATGATCCGGACATCGATGAAGGAAATCAGTTCCTTTTGCCGGGCGATGGTATCGTTCATCAATACCCGGTCGAACGCGAGGTTTTGGAGGATATCGTCCATATTGCCCGCTTGTTCGGTTCCGAACGGTGCCGTGCCCTGGGTCGGCGGCGGCGAGAGCGCGGAATTGACGAGAAATAAAGCTTCGGTCACCCGCGTCGTGTTCTGATCGAGCCCGCCAGCCGTGCCGAAAACGCCCTGGGCAATGTGGCCCATGGCCCGGATGGCTTTTTCGAAGGCCGGGTCGATTCCGGTCACGCCGAGCGTGAATTCACGGGTCGCTTCCGAACGGTGCGTTTTGGTCAGGTTATCGCCGCTGTAATAGGACGTATCGGTTATCATCGTCGCGGCCGCGGTCGCGGCTTCAGCGGCAATCGTCTCGCCGGCGGCGACCGTGATGACGGTGCCGTCGTTCGACGCCACCGTGAAGGTCGCGTTGTTGGCGGCCGTGCCCGCAAGGGTAATCTGCGCGCCGACCGGAATGTTGGCGAACGATCCGGCGGTCCCCGCCGTGATGGTGCCGCCGGCGCCGGCGCCGAAGGTGAGCGTGCCGTAGCCGGTGCCCGTCGGGTCGGTCGGGAACCCGGTCGCGGCGGTCAACCTCTGGAAAAGGTGGGTGTCGCGCGTCGTCGGATAAGTGATGGTGTTGCCGTCGTATTTCGCTTGGAAGGCGGCGAGGGTACTCAAGTCGAGATCGACCGGCGTGCGGTCCGTGCGCCCGCCGCCGAACACGAATTCGCCGAATACGTCGGCGTTGAGGAACGATTCGATATCCACCAGTGCGCGGAACGCGGCTTCCTGAATGGTTTCGACGCGGCCTTCTTCATCCAGGCTGCCTGCTTCGTAGCTGAACAGAGATTCGCGGAAGGTGCGGATGGTCGCTTCGATGCCTTCCAGGTTGGATTCGGTGGCGCTGAGCCGGGCATCGCCCAGGTCGTTCGTTTCGACGAAACGTTCGAGCAGCGCCTTGCGGGTCTCGAGACCGACGAGGTTTTCCGAATCCCGGGAGATGCCGAGATAGGTTTGCGAGCGTTGTTCCGTGGCGACTTGAACCTGCGTGTCCTGGAGCCGCTGCTGCGTTTGCAGCATCAGCCGGACGAGTTCGTTATTCGCGGCAAGGCTGGAGATTCTGGCCATAACTAAAGTCCATTACCGAATGACGTCATTAAGTTCTTTGATCATATTCTGAATGACGGAAAGCACGCGGGCGGCGGCATTGAAGGCTTGCTCGAACATAATGAGATTCGACATTTCTTCATCGAGGTTCACGCCGCGGATGTTGTCGGATTTAAGTTGCAAGGTATCGGTAAGAGCCTGCTGAAAGCCGAGGCCGATTTCGTTGGCGCTTGCCTTGCTGGTGCTGTCGACCAGGATACTTGTCGCGAAATCCGTAAACGTCGTGTTGGTGCCGGTAATGCCGCCGGCGGTATCGAAAGCATTGGTCGACGTGAACGCGCTTGCCAGTTGTTGGGCGATCGTGTCGTCGCTGGGGCTCATGAAATACTCGCCGGCGATTCCCAAGTTGGCGTCCCATTTCGGCGATCCCGTGGAAACCAGGCCGGGCGTTCCTTGAATGTCGCTGCGAACCCTAAGGGACTGCGCGGTGTTGACGTCGCCGACATGCATGCCGAGATTTGTCAGCAAGGTATCGGGCACGCCGGTGTCCTGCGTAATGACGAGGTCGATTCCCTGGTCATGGGTGATCCGCAGGCGAAAACCGGAGCCGTCGGGGACGACGCCGGCGCTGACTCCGCTCACGTTGGCGTTGATCAGTGTCGCGATGTCGCTCAGGCTGCTGCCTGCCGGGATTGCCAATGTGGTGCCGCCGCCGACGGCGATCGCGCCGTTTCGGTCATTGAACCTCAAGGTTGCCGCCGTCGAGGTGAAGGATGCATTGAGAACGTTCGATTCGTGCACGGCATCCGTCAGGTTGTCGACGAAAAAGTCGTTGAGGCCGAGAAAATTAGCGAAACCGTTGACGGTCTCGTCGGTGCCGACCACGCCGCCCGAGTCGAAGTTGATGACGGCATCCTTGAACGAACTACCGTCGGCGACAGCGGATTCGTCCCGGATCACGAATTTAAGAGCCGTATTGTCGAGATTGATATTGAACTTTCCGTCCGTAACGGATGCGGTCGAGGTGCCGAGGCTGTCGTTCGCCTGCAAAAACGTCTGTACGGCCGTGGCGACGGCGTCGATCGTGAAAGGACCGGCGCCGCCCAAGGCGGTACGCAGGCTCAGGCTAGCCGTTTGATCGCCGTTGTTATCCAGCAGAACGATTTTGGTGTCGTCGGTACCGCCCCAGGTGATTGTTTGGGTCGACGAATCGACGAAACTCCGGGTACCGCTCGCCGATTGCATGCCCGGTTGCGGGGCGCCCCGATTGTGAATTTGGTTGAAAACATCCCGGACTTCCCCGGCCAATTCGTCGAGTTGGCTTTGCATGTCGGTCAGGACGTTATCGCGCAATTCTATAAGGCCCTTCAGCTTGCCGTCGCGGATTTCGCCGGTGATATCGTTGCCGGGAACCTGGGCGCCGACGAAAATGCCGTTGAGATCGCCCTCGGCCTTGGTCGTCGTCGCGGCGAGCGTGCCGGCGCCGAGGTGGCTGAGCGTGCGCGGAACGTTGTCGACCAGTGTGCGGCCCGAAGTCGTGAAGATGACGAGTTCGCCGTTGGGGCGCTGGAAGGATGTGATGTCGACCAATTCGGACAAGCGGTCGAGATCGCGGTCCCGTTGATCGCGCAGGTCGGAGGCGTCGGAGGCGAGGTTTTCGGCGCCCGAGATTTGGCTGTTCAGGTCCTGGATGTTCGTGATGATTTCGTTGATTTCATCGACGGCCAGCTCGATATCCCGATCGGCTTGCCGGCGCAGTTCCTGGACCGTGTCGCTCATCTGGCGGAACTTGACGGTCATGTCCTCGGCCCGCCGGACGAGCTCGTTTTGTTGTATGGTGCCGGCCGGCATCTCGGCCAGGGATTCCATAGAATTCACGAACTCGCCCATGATGTGCGAAAGCGACGTGTTGGAGCCGGGCGATCCGAACAGCTCCTGAATCCGGGCGAAGAATGCTTCTTTGATGCCGAGGGCTTCGAGCGTGCTTTTCTCGACGCGTAACGTGCGTAGGAGATCTTCACTAACCTGGCGCGTTACGCCCTCGACGGTGACGCCGCTGCCGACGCCGCCGGTGACCCGGCTGACGAGTTGCGGATCCTTGCGCGAATAGCCGGGCGTATTGACGTTGGCTATATTGTTCGAGATGAGATTGAGCACTTGCTGGTTTGCCAGCAGACCGGACTGAGCCGTTCGAAGTGCGGTTGTGAGATCTCCGATGCCCGCCATGGCGGCAGCCGTCCTTTTTGTTGGTTAAAGCGAGTGATCGACTGTCAGCGACGGCATGGGCGCCGGTTTGCGCATGCGTTTCGTGCCGAGTGTGCCGTCGGCGGAATAGGTCGTGATGTTCTTGCGCGTTTTGCTCAGGGCTTCGGCGACCAGATCCATGACCCGTTTATTGGCGACGATCGCGGCGCGCAGAAGAATTGCGTTTTCTTCGACCAGTTTCTTTGCCTTGGCGCCTATGGTACTCAGTCGTTCGCGCAGGCTGGGGTCGACGTCCTTCATTTTTCCCGAATACGTCATCACGGCCTTGACGTGGTCCTCGTAAATTTCGCTCAAACTGTTTTTTTCGTTGAGCAGGGCGGAAGCCTCGTGCGTGTTGTGATTGCGCAAGGCGTCGTTCTCTCGCGTCAGCAAATCGGCAAGCCGGGAGGTAATGTCGATCAGGTCGTTAATCTGTTTTGTGATATCCATGTTTACCGAGCCTCCTGCATCTTCATCATTTCCTTGACGATCGTGTCGGCGATACCGATGCCGCCGCTTCGGGAGATGGCTTTGCCGTATTCATCGACTTGCATGTCGCGCCAAATCTTTTCGCTGGAGCCGCCGCCGAAGGGCGAGGACGGTTCGGTGTTTTCGAACATCGGTTTCAGCATTTGCGCGATGAACACCGATTCGAAATCCTGAGCGACCTTGCGGGCCTGCGCCATATTCATGCCGGCGTTGCGCCCGATCTTGGGCAGCGGCTTGGACTGCGCGAGCGCGTCGAAAGCTTGCAGGGCGGGAAGGCTGTCGGCCATTACATCACCTCGATTTCGGCCTGCAGCGCGCCGGCAACCTTGATCGCCTGCAGGATCGAGATCAGATCGCGCGGGCCGATGCCGAGGGCGTTCAATCCGTTCACGAGCTGCTGCAGGGAAACGCCAGTGTCGACGATGGTCAGGCGTTTTTGGCCTTGCTCGTCGACCTGAATGTCGGTGCGATCGACCGTGGTCGTCGTGCCGGCTTCGGCGAACGGTCCGGGCTGGGAAACCTGGGGCGTTTCGGTGATCCGAATGGTGAGGTTGCCTTGAGCGATCGCCACCCGGCTGACGCGGACGTTTTCGCCCATGACGATTGTTCCGGTCTGCTCGTCGATGACCACGCGGGCATGTTGATCGGGCTCGACGCGCAGTTGTTCGATGTCGGTGAGAAGATTCACGACGTTCTTGCCGTAACTCTTCGGAATTTGCAGCGTGATCGTGGTCGTGTCGTTGGCTTTCGCCGCCGAGGTTCCCAGAAAAGCGTTGATGGCCTGGGAAACGCGTCGCGCCGTGGTGAAATCGGGATTGCGGAGCGTCAGCTTGACCGATTTCAGGGATGCCAGTTCGTAACTGACTTCGCGCTCGACGATGGCGCCGTTGGCGATGCGCCCGCTGGTCGGCACGCCTTTGGTCACGGTCTGCGCGGCGCCCTGCGCCGAAAATCCGCCGACCGCCAGTTGGCCTTGCGAGACGGCGTAAACCTCGCCGTCGGCGCCGAGCATCGGCGTCACCAATAACGTGCCGCCGAGCAGGCTTTTGGCATCGCCGAGCGCACTGACGGTAACGTCGATGCGGCTGCCCTGGCGGGAAAACGGCGGCAGGGTGGCGGTCACCATGACGGCCGCGACGTTTTTGGATTCGAGGCCCGCGTCCGTCGGCTTGACGCCGAGGCGGTTCAGCATGGATTGCAGGCTGAGCTTCGTGAAGCCGCCGGTTTTGAAGGTGTCGCCGGTGCCGTTCAGACCGACGACCAGGCCGTAGCCGACAAGCATGTTCTCGCGGACGCCTTCGAACGTGGTGATGTCCTTGATGCGCGATGCGGCTTTGCCGGTTTCGGCGGCGATAACGATCAACGAGGCGCTGATCAGCAGCACATAGAATGTCTGCTTGAGAAATTTTTTGGCCAGGATCGCCGTATCGTTGGTTTTTGTGGCGTTCATGGTGTTCGGTTCCGCTCTTTCCAAATCTTAAGGGTCATGACAGGCCCGGAAAATGGCATCGGGACTCATGCGAAAACCGTGCCAATAGTCGCGGGCCGGGAATTGTTTCATAAGCCATTGAAATATAATGTTTTTTAGATCGCCGGGTCGGGATCGTCGGGCGTTTTGCGGCGATGCTTTTACCGGGGCGGCAGTTCTTGCCCAGCCGGGTGGACGGGACGGGCCGGATCAACGGGGGGACGAACGGGTTCATGCCGGCTTATCGTTTGAGGTCTCGGGCCGTCGCCAGCATTTCGTCGATGGTGGTGAAGACTTTCGACGCGGAGTTATAGGCCGTTTGGACCTTGATCATATTCGTGAATTCGGTCGCGATGTCGACGTTGGACAGCTCGTGCGTGTTCGGCGCCAGCGAGGCGAATCCGCCGTCGCCGGCAAAGGTTAGGGTGGCCTCGCCCGAGTTTTCCGATACGGTGAACGTGTTGCCGTTCAAGCGCCCGAGACCGTCGGCATTAACGAATTGCGCCAACGGTAACCTGTAGATCGTGCGGAACGTGCCGTCGCCGAACTGGCCGACCACTTCGCCGTCGGTGTTAAAATTAAATGATTGCATCAAGGCCCGGGCGTATCCGTTTCGGTTGAAGCTTTGGACGATCAGGTCGCCGGCGAACTGCGTGACGTCGACAAGATCCAATGCCATGGCACCGGTCGCGCCGCCTTGGAAGGCGAAGGTCAGGTTCAGGGGAGATGCCGTCGTAAGCTGGCCGGCGCTGTCGAAATCCAGCGCGGTGACGTTGCCGACGACTTCGCTGGGCACGTTCGCCGTGGTGGTGGCCACGGCGGCCGTGTTGTCGCCGTTACTGCCGGTGGTCGTGGTAACGGCGATGGCCGTACTGTCGTTTACGCCGCCGAGAATGTCGGTGGCCGCGACCGTGGCGGTGAACGGCGTGCCGGGCGTATCGGCCGTCAGGGTGATATCGCCGGCGCCGCCGCCCGGTGCCGCCGTAACCAACGGGCCGACCGTCGGATCCGCGTTGATTGCCGCGATCAGGTTGGCCCGTGCGGTGGCCAGCGTATCCACCGCCGTTACGGTGTAGGTCACGGTCGTGCCGTCGACCGTCACGCTGTAGGTGTCGCCGGCCTCGAGGGCGCCGAAGGTGCCGCCGATGGTCACCGTATCGACCTGTGCGACGTTGGGGTCGATGGCGCTGACGGTGGTGGTGAAGGGCGTGCCGGCGGCGTTGGCGGTGATGGTGAAGTCGCCGGGGTTCGCGCCGGCGGCAATGGTGTAGGAGGTGGCGATCGTCGAGTTGTTGTTCAATTCCCCGATGATGTTGTTGCGGATGGTGGCGATATCGGCTTCGAGGCCGGTAACGGTATAGATGACGTTCTGGCCGCCCACGGTGATCGAATATTGATCGCCCGCCTCGACCGTGCCGCCGAGCGTGACGGTATCGACCTGCGCCGTCGGCGTTTGCTGGATCGCCGTTCGCATTTCCCAGGAGTTGTCGGCCAGTTTGTCGAAGCTCACCCGGATGTTCTGCAAATCTCCGTTCGAATCGACCATTTGGAATCCGAACAGGTTCGTGGTCGTGCTGGAATCGGCCTGCTGCACCGTGCTTTGGACCGCTAAATTGTCGGCGAAGACGCCGCCATTGGCGGCCGAGGCCGAAGCCGTGAAATTGGTGAGAATCTGGGCGCCGGTCAGCCGGATGACGCCGTTGCCGCCGGCGCTTGCCGTGACGGCGGCGCTTGCCGTGGCATTGCCGTTGATCGCCGTGACCAGGGCATCGCGGATATCGTTCAGGGTTTCCCCGCCGACGGCCGTGACCGAGATCGTCGTGCCGTCGATGGTGACGCTGTATTGATCGCCGGCTTCGATCGCGCCGGACAGCTCTACGGTATCGACCTGCGGGTCCGTGGTTTCCGCGTTGGAGGGCAGGTTCATCGTCAGGGTGCCGGTCGATGTCGCCTGAAACAGATCGGAAAATGCATACGCATCGAGGCGCATGGATTCGGGTGCGCTGTTGAGATCGAAGGTTCCGTCCGGCAGCACGGGGATGCCTTGAATGTAGTAGCCGTTTTTATCGGCCAGATAACCGCTGTCCACCATGATGGTGGAGCCGTCGTCCGCGGTAACCGAAACTTTTGGGCCCGTTAAAAGCTGAAATGCGCCGTCGCGGGTGTAAATATCCTGGCCCGATCCGTCGATCTGGGTGTTCATGGCAAAGAAGCCCTTGCCGTTGATCGCGACGTCCAGATCGCTGAAGCTGGAGACGAAAAATCCTTGTTGGGAAATGCGATTGTAGTCTTTGGTGCGCACGCCGCCGAAATCGTATGAATTCGAACTTTCCGTGACGTCTATGCCGGCGCCGCCGCGCGGCAGCGGCGCGCTGACCAGCGACGCGAAATGCGTGTCGGTCCGCTTGTATCCCCCCGTGCTGACGTTCGCCACGTTCCTGCCGATGACGTTAAGCGCGTGGGACTGGCTTAACATCGCCGAAACGCTGGGGGCGAATGCACCGAATAACGGCATGGTCTTCCTCCCGCTGATGACCCCCTCGAACGGTTTACGGGGCCAACGCTTCGGGAAAAGGAAAGCAAAAAGGATGCCACTCCCGTTTGGATTCTATCACATTGATATTATTATATTTTTGTTCGGAGCGTTTCGGGGGCGGCGCCGGCTCGATGCCGTTTACCGCCGCGTAGGAGCATTTTTTGCCGGGTGCTACTCGGCGGCGAACACGAAGACATGGGCCGCATCGATGCGGATTTGGACCTTGCTGCCCTTTTCCGGCACGAACACGCCGTGAACCCGGGCGAGCAAAGGAACGGTATCGCTCGGCGGCGCGCCGATGGCGCCAAGATGCACGTGACTCGAGCGTCCCAGTAAATTGACCTGGAGAACCTGCATGGGGATGCCGTTTTGGGCATCGTGCCCTTCCGGTCCGGTCCGGCAAACGCGCACGGCGATACCTTCGGGGCGAATGAAGATCAGGGCGGGCGTGCCGTTCTCGAGATGGGGCGCGGGAAAGCGGCCCAGGGGCGTCTCGACCTGCCCGTGGTCGACCATGCCGCGCAAGCGGTTGACCGGGCCGAACAACGCGGCCACGTAAGCGTTTGCCGGTCGGCAGTAGGTTTGCTCCGGCGTGCCGGATTGAACGATCCGGCCGTTTTCCATGACCAGGATGCGATCGGCCATGTACATGGCTTCTTCCGGATCGTGGGTGACCATCAAGGAGGCGATATTCAAATCCCGTAAAATCCGCAACGTGTCTTCGCGCACCTGGGCGCGCAAGGTGACATCGAGATCGGAAAACGGCTCGTCGAGCAGCAGGACCCCGGGTCGCGGCGCAATCGCCCGGAGTAGCGCCACGCGTTGTTGCTGGCCGCCTGAAAGGACATGGGGATAGCTGTCCTTGAGTTCCGTGAGGCCGATACGGTCGAGCAAATCGCGGACCCAGCGCACGTGCTCCGGCGTCGGGCGGTCGAGGCCGAACGTGATGTTTTCCAGAATCGTGAGATGCGGGAAAAGGGCGTAATCCTGGAACACCATGCCGATGCCGCGCCGTTCGGGCGGCGTTTGAATGCGGGCTTGGGCGTCGGCGACCAAACGGTCGCCGATGACGATCCGGCCGCGTTGCAGGGTTTCGAGGCCGGCGGCAAGCCGGAGCAGGGTGGTTTTCCCGCACCCCGAAGGCCCCAGCAGGCAGGTGAAGGCATCAGGCTCGACAGTGTAGGAAACGTCGCGGACGACGTCGGGGCCGTTGTCGTAGGCGTGGCTTACATGTTCGAACAGCAATCGGGTGCCGGTGTTCACGTGGGAGTCTCCAAAAGCAACGCCGGTGTCCGCTTATGGGGTTCGCGTGTTTGTTCCGAGCCGGGCCGCGATTGCGCGATGGTGCGGCTCAGAACGATGACGGGCAAAATTCCCGCGGCAACGATGCTTACGGCGCCGAGCGCGCTTTCTTCGAGAAGCCCGTCGGAAGCGAATTGGTGTACGTACGTCGCCAGGGTTTCGTAATTGAAGGGCCGAAGAAGGATCGTCATCGGCAACTCCTTCATGCAATCGACGAAGACAAGAATGGCGGCCGTTAGGATGCTTGTCTTGATAAGCGGGAAATGGACACGGCGCAAGGTCGCGCCCGGGCTTTTTCCGAGCGTTCGGGCCGCGCCGTCCATGTTCGCGGTGACTTTCGTCAGGCCGGCCTCGATGGTGCCGAACGACAGGGCGAGGAACCGGACGAGATAGCCGAACACGACGGCGACGATCGTGCCGCTGAACAGCAAGCCCGTGGAGATGCCGAACAGGTTCATGGAAAAATCGTCCAGGGCATGATCGATGGCCGCCAACGCGATAACCGTGCCGATCGCCAGGACCGCGCCGGGCACGGCGTAGCCGATGCTGGCGAAGCGCGTCGCGGCCTTGATGAAACGGCGGGGGTCGAGCCGAACGCTGTAGGCCATGAACAGACCGATGAGCACGGCGGCACCGGCGCAGAGCGACGAGAGAGTTAGGCTGTGCCAGGCGTACAGCAGAAAATTATCGGACAAGGCCTGTTCGTAATGGTCGAGGGCGTAATTCACCAGAACGCCGAACGGGAGCGCGAAGCCGAGAACAACCGGGCTGAGGCATGCCAGGAAGGCGAGGCCTCCACGGCCACCGCGCAGCCGGTATCCGGGCAATTCCCGGTATTTGGTGCTGGTGTGATGATAGCGTTGCCCGCGCCGGGCCCATCGTTCGGCCGCGATCAGCATCAAGACGAACGTCAACAGCACGACCGCCAGTTGCGCCGCGCCGGCCCGGTTGTTCATGTTGAACCAGACATCGTAAATGCCGGCGGTGAAGGTCGAAACGGCGAAAAAGTCGACGGTGCCGAAATCGTTCAGCGTTTCCATGAGGGCCAGGGTGAGGCCGATGACGATCGCCGGGCGCGCCAGCGGCAAGGCGACGGTAAAGAACGACCGCCACGGCCCGCGCCCCAGGGTGCGGCTGACCTCGAGGCAGCAGACGGATTGTTCGAGGAACGCCGCGCGCGCGAGCAAATAGACATACGGGTATAAAACCAGGGTCATCATCGAGATCGCGCCGCCCAAGGAACGGATTTCGGGAAACCGGTAATCCTGCGCGCTCGTCCAGCCGAAAAGATCGCGCAGCAGGCCTTGGACGGGACCGGCGTATTCGAGGACATCGGTATACACATACGCGATGACGTAGGCCGGCACGGCGAGCGGCAGCAATAACGCCCATTGGAATATCCGCCGGCCCGGAAAGCGGCACATGGTCGTCAGCCAAGCGGTGCCGACGCCGATGATAAAGATGCCGGCGCCGACACCGATCATCAAACCGAGGGTGGTGGCGATATAATGCGGCAGGACCGTGGTGGCGAGGTGGCGCCACATGTCGTCGCTCGGCGACAGCGCAATGCCCAGAACCGTTACGAGCGGCAAGGCGATCAGCGCGGCAATCAGAAAGGTTCCGGTTTGCCAGGGATTGAAAGAAGACCGCCTTGGCTTCGAGGCCAAGGCGGTTTCTTCGTCTTGTGGATGATGCTCACTCATTGTCCCGTTCATCCTCTATAACGCTGCACGGGCGAGGACAAGGGGGAAACAAGCGAAGGGAGGGTGCGGCAGGCCCCTAGGGGGAGGCCCGCCGCACAGCCAACGGCAGGATCGCGGGCGATCAGCTACCGCTGAATTGGTTAAAGCCTACTTCATCCACCAGTTTCGACGCGGCGGCCCGGTTTTTGGCGACCTCGTTGAGATTGATCGAATCCGCCTTGAAATCGCCCAGGGACTTGACCAGCGAATTGACCGGAACGCCGGCTTTGACCGGGTATTCGTAGTTCTGGTCGGCGTAAAGTTTCTGGGCAAAGTCGCCGCTGAGGAATTCGATCAGCTTGACGGCATGGGCCTTGTTCTTCGCGCCTTTTACGACCGCGGCGCCGCTGATGTTGACGTGGGTTCCGGATTGGCCCTGACTGGGGAACACGACCCGAACGGCCTCGGCCCATTTCTTTTGTTCGGGGTTTTTCTTGTTGGTCGCCATTTTCGCGTAATAATAGGTATTCGCGAGGGCAACATCGCAGACACCTTGGAGGATGGCTTTTGCCTGGGCCCGATCGTTCCCTTGCGGCTTGCGGGCCAGATTGGCTTTCACCCCTTCGAGCCATGCCTTCGCGCCGTCCTTGCCTTTATGGGCGATGACGGAAGCGAACAGCGAAATATTGTAAACGTGTTTACCGGAACGGGTGCAAATCTTGCCTTTCAATTTCGGATCGGCGAGGTCGTCGTAGCTTTTCACGGTGCCCGGTTTCACGCGCTCCTTGCTGACGAACAGGATGCGGGCCCGTGTCGTCAGGCCGTACCACAAGCCGTCCGGATGGCGCAGATTCGCCGGAATATTCTGATCAAGCGTGGCGGATTTGACGGAATCCAAAACGTCGGCCGCAACCATGTCGTGAAGCCGTCCGATATCGACCGTCAGGACGGCATCCGCCGGGCCGGACGCGCCTTCCGCCTTGATCCGTTCCAGCATGCCTTTTTGCGCGTAAACGACATTGACCTTAATGCCCGTTTGCTCGGTGAACTTGTCGAGGATCGGTTTGATCAGAAACGGTTGGCGGTAAGAATAGAGATTCACCTCGCCTTGATCTTTCGCCTCCGCCTGATGGCTTGTCATTAACGGGGCAGCCATCATCACGGCCATGGCGGTGCTTGCTACAATGGGAAAGCATCGTTTCAGCATATTTTTCGGTAACTCCTTAGGTTGTTTCGTGCGTGGTCGAAAGGCAGTTGTTAAGAATAATTCTTAACTGATGGCGGGCACTATATCGCGCGAATTATAATAATGCAAATCATTTGCAGGATATCGGCAACACGACTATTCCGGCTTCGGCGGACCGGTCCGCCGGCCG
>JBBDTH010000143.1:19252-20254 GCA_040904505.1 Rhodospirillales bacterium
CGCCCCCCCCCCCCGGCCGAGGTTCCGCCAATTCTTGCCTTGGTTTTGCTTCCTTCGGCTTGATTTCGGTCATTTTCATCCCTGTTTTTGTAATGCCTTGAAATCAAATATTTTATATTTGTTGCAAGTAAGAATTATTATTAATACAGTCCGGGTTTGTTTTCTCGCAAACCACTTTGGATAAAACCGAACAAGATTTTCAAGACAGGTCATGACCTCAAAAGAAATCAAGCCGGGATGTTGCCCGTTTCATAGCCAACCTTTCGCCGAGCAGTTCACGTTGTGGGCGGTTCGCCTGTGGGTTCAGGCGTTCAGCGACGAAACAACGGCCGACGAAATATTACTCGATGCCTTTACCCGCGCGGGCGTTCCGCACGGCTATGACCGGCTGGACGATCTAATGTCGATCATCTCGTGCGGCGCGGCGCGAACGATACGGATCAACGATCCCTGTACCAGCGTGATCAGCGCCGATGAAAAGAGCATTCTAAGAATTTTGGCCCGGATACAACTCGGCGATTCCTATGATCCGTCATCGGATCTGCAAAGTTTTCTCAAACCCTCCGGGGCGCGTGTCGCCGGCGAGAAGGCACGGGCTTTCGCCTCGGCCCTGATGGCGGGGCAAATCCAACTTTCGGCAAGCGAACGCTTATCCTTCGACGGTATCGGTTCGCGCCTACTCGGATCGGCGCCCGGTTCTCAACTCATTCATTAAGTCTTATGGCATCAAATCTTGTGGCATTAAATCTTGTGGCATTAAATTTGGAGGACGGAAAAATGGAAGGTACGCAGATGACGAACAGCGGCGAGACGGCGCAATCGGTGAAACGCGAAGGCGACACGGTTGCGGACGTGACGTTTCGTGTGAGGGCCGCCGGCGAGTGGGTCGATGTTTCGAGCTCGGATATTTTCAAGGGAAAACGAGTCGTCGTTTTTGCCCTGCCTGGGGCGTTTACACCGACGTGCTCGACCACGCATCTGCCGGGGTATCGTTCGTTGGTC
>JBBDTH010000144.1:0-20151 GCA_040904505.1 Rhodospirillales bacterium
ATCACGCCGTTTGGGAATCCCCTTCCGATTCCTTTTTCAATGAACCTGCTCTAGCCATCGACCCCGGGATCGGGATCAAGCGGCGGCATGATGTGCCGGAGAAAAGCCGTGCGGGCTTTCAATCGGGCACCTGGCCCGGGTCGCTGTACCCCTTATAGGGCCATGAACGGCGAAGCCGCCAATCATTGCCTTGTCGTTCGAGCAAGTGGGAGGCGGCCGGCGCTAATGTCAGATCGAACGCCCGCTCGATGAGAGGCAGGCTTTGATGAACCCAGATATGGGTAATGCCTCCCCGCGTCACGCGCGTGCGAAGCTGGTCCGCCGTTTTTATTTTAGTGTAGGCGTTCAAATTTAGATTCATTGAAATTCGACGGTCTGCCCCCGCCGCCGACGTGGTTTCGTAGCGGATGATGACACCCGCGAACCCGCTGCCGCGAAGATCGACGACGGCCAGATTCGATCCCGGCGGCAGAGTCTCGGCCAATGTCTGGCCCACCATGCGCATGTGATCCTTGTGCGGGCGAATATCGAATCTCAGCTTGTGGTGGGCCGCGAAAGGCAGGATGAGGATGCAGAGAATAGGAACGGCACCGAGCATTTTTTTCAGCGTCTGTTTTTGTCCGAGACGGGGCTCGATTTTTGCTCGCCACAGCAAAGCCAAGCCATAAGCGCCCGCCGTCGCGCCCAAGAGCCCGAGCTGAATGTTGTATCGCCAGTACGAGCCGACCCGCAGGGCATCGTATAATCCGAAGGATGAGATGTACGTAAACCACAAAAAGCCGTTGAACCCGAGGAACACGACCGCGACGGGGATGAAGAGCCGGGTTCTCGGCGTAAACTGTTTGCCGAAATCATAAATCGCAAATCCGGCGATCGTCAGCATCATGATGAAGAAAGGCGCTTTTTTGGCGGCAATGAGAATCATGTACCAAAGAACGGTCAGGGATTCGGCGATATGCCATTGCTGGAACGGCATGAACGAAAATTCGCCCTGCGGCATATGCTGGCCGACGTGATAGCGCCACAGCGCATAGGCGAGAAGCCCGGGAATCGAAAGGGGCAGCAATAACGGCCCTATTTTTTTCAATCGGATGGCCGGGTCTTTCAAGGCGACGACGGTAAAGCCGATCAGCAACAGCAGAAGTAGAACCAGGTTCGTTTGTTTCAGGTTTAGAAACACGGCAATGACGAGACCGCACTGCCAGGCAAGAGCCCGCAGTGTTTTTGCGGTCTCTTGGGAATCGGAATTTTCCGCGAGGCCGTTGGCGACTTTCCACAGCAACACGGCGATGACGGCCAGCGTAACCGAGGTGGCGCTGTCGGCATAACTCGTCAAGACGATTTTTTGAACGAACGTGGTGCTGAGGACGGTGACGCCGAGAATCGACAGGGCCAGGAGTCGCCATGATGTTCTGCCGCTGTCGTCGCGCTTTAATCCCGCCGCGATGACGTGGCTCACGATAACGGCGCTGAACAGCAAAAGCAGAACATTGAAAAGCGCGCCGGCGTTTTCGATGAACTGGCCGGTGATTTTCGAGGCCAGATAAGACACGATCGGCAAGCCGTAAGGATAGGCAGGGAAAACCGAGGGGCTTTGCGGCAGGCCTTTTTGCGGGAAGGCATCGATGCGCAAGATGTATTGCGCGTTCGGCAGCCATTGAGAAAATTCGTCCCATTGGGATGCCCGCATGGCTGTCGCTAAAATCAACAGCGGCGCGGCAAGAACGAGGATGCGCCACAGCGCGGGCCAGGCGGCGACGGCACGGGTTGTCGGTCGCCGGCTTCCCGGGGCCAGGAAGAAAGCGGGCACGGCGCCGGCGAACAGGCCATAGGCCAGCCATGTAAAGGGCAGGGCCGTCAGGACGCCCGCCAAAATGAAGATCGATACGGCAAGTCCCCAACCGACGAAGATATCGGCGGCGGCGAAACGATGCCGTCCCGCGGCCAAAGCCCCCCAGGCCGCGAAGGCCCAAGAGGTGCCCAAAACGGCGGCCAGGCCAAGGATCTGATCGAGGGTGGGGACGAAGGCATGGATGATCGGCATGAGATCGAACGTTTAATCCGTGCTCTTCTTGTCGTCGCTTAGCAGACGTTCGCGTATGGAGGGAAAACCAAGATAATGCAGTATTTTTATTTCACGGCGGCCCCGGCTAACGCTGTCGAGAATGAGGCCGGATATAAAACAGACAACGCCGACAAGCATGATGCCCGTTGTCAGCACGGCCGTCGGAATTCGCGGCACCAGCCCCGTTTCAAGATAGGAAACGAAAAGCGGAACGGCGAGAGCGATCGATAGAACCGCCAGCGCGGCGAATATGGCGGAGAAAAACTGAATCGGCTTGGTTTCCTTGAGCAGCATGAAAATCGTGCCGAGAATGCGAAAGCCGTCGGCGAAACTGTTCAACTTGCTTTTCGATCCTTCGGGTCTTGCTTTATAAGGCGTTGCGATTTCGGCGACGGGCAAGCGCAAGTCGAGGCTGTGAATGGTGAATTCCGTTTCGATTTCGAAACCCCTCGCAAGAGACGGGAACGACTTCACGAACCGTCGGGAGAAGACGCGGTATCCCGAGAAAATATCCGAGAACTGTTTGCTGAAAAGCAGCGAGACGAATCGGTTGAACAACATGTTTCCGAGCCGATGGCCGCGCCGGTACGCTTCGCTGTCGTCTTGGCCGGCCGTTTCCTGCCGGGTTCCGACGATCATATCCAGGTTATCCTCGATGAGTTTTTCGATCAGGCGGGGTGCGCATCGCGAGTCGTAGGTTCCGTTGCCGTCGGCCAGAATATAGATATCGGCTTCGATATCGGCGAACATCCGCCGCACGACCTGGCCTTTGCCGCGCCGGGGTTCCACGGCGACAATAGCGCCTGCTTTTTGGGCGCAGGCCGCGGTCCGGTCCGTCGAGGCGTTGTCGTAAACATAGACGGTGCTGCCCGGGAGTGCGCGCTGAAAGGATCGAACGACCTCGGCAATGGTCAGTTCCTCGTTGTAGCAAGGCAGCAGTACGGCGATCTGGGGGTTTGTCATGCCTGCGGTCCGATGGCGCGATTTTAACGATGGACAAATTTGTGAAAAACGAACGTAAGATCAAGGATTTATTGCGGCAAAACAAGATGCCACGTGTACTTTAGGTCAATTTCGCATCCGGGGCTCGGCAAATGGACCTTTGAACGCGATTCAGCCGAAATGTTTTGGCCGGTCAGGTTTCGGCAAGGCTGCGGCGCTATAGGGAAAACCGAGACACGACCTAACGGTACAGGGCTGTCGCCATTAGGAGTTTTTCCCTGTAACATGGGATTATCGCTCGCACGGGTGTGAAGACCGGGGGAGAAAATACGTGGCGGAAGCCAATCCCAAGCTTCTGGAAGGTGTCGATCTCTTAATCGGCCTCAATGCGGCCGACGTCGCCATTCTAGAGGAATACTGCCGCTATAAGAAGTTTGCCGCGGGAGAGCAGATTTTTGACAGGCAAAGCAAGACTACGGATGTTTTTTTCGTGGTGCGCGGAAGCGTGCGCATCGTGAATTACTCATTGTCGGGCCGGGAAATCACCCTGGACGATATCAGCCATGGCGGGCACTTCGGCGAATTGGCGGCCATCGACGGCCAACCCCGTTCGGCCAGCGTCATGGCGCTCTCCGATTGCGTGATCGTGTCCATGCCCCAAAAGGTGTTCATGGATGCCTTGGCGAAGTTTCCGCCGCTGGCGTTGAAGGTCATGCGGCATCTGGCGACGGTCGTCCGCCGCTCCACGGACCGGATCATGGATCTCAGTACGCTTGGCGCCAATAACCGGGTCCACGCCGAATTACTGCGCCAGGCGAAAGGCAACGGCAAGGACGCGAACGAGGCGATCATCAAGCCGATTCCCGTGCATAGCGATCTTGCCAGCCGGGTCAGCACCACGCGCGAGACGGTCGCGCGGGTCTTGAATGATTTGGCCCGCCAGGGGATCGTCGAACGCCGCAAGGATCACCTTGTGATCCACGACGTGGCGCGGCTTCAGAATATGGTGGATCAAGTGCAAGGCGATAAGCCGGTTGCGCGGGTCGCGCTCGGTGCCGCCCAACGCTTTACGTCGTAAAACCGGCCGAATCGGAAAAAAACCGTCCGAGTGATCGCGATCACTGCCGGAACCGGTTTTCGGCGCCATAGTCGGGGGGCATTCAGACAGTCCCTTGACTTAGACCTTTGAGCCGCCTTCGTTCAGGAAGAGCGGCTTTTTCTTTGAATATGATGATCAGTTGGCATAGATGATCAGTCGGCGGCCAAGCGTTATTTAATCTTGGCTTCCTTGAACAGGACGTGCTTGCGCGCGACGGGATCGTACTTTTTGAATTCGAATTTCTCCGTCGAGGTCCGGGGGTTCTTTTTCGTGACGTAGTAGAACCCGGTTCCGGCGCTGCTCACCAGTTTGATCAATACAGTACTCGATTTGGCCATTGTCTTCTCGACTCCCGGCAAAAAAACCCGTGCAAGGCGCGAACCATACCGCCGGCCCCGGTTATGTCAAGAGTCCTTGAAAAAAGCCCGAAAACGTCACGGCGCGGGGGGGTGAAACGACAGCTCCCGGGGGGCCTCGGCCAAGGTCGGGGCGCTGGTGATGGCCCGGGCATAGAGGGCGGGCTCGTTCATCAGCCGTTCGGCGACCTCGATTTCAAGGTTTTTGCGGCGCCGCTCGGGCGGGCAAAATTCGCGCAGTCGATTGCGTTTTTCGTCGGTTTCGCCGTTGCTGTGGCGCCAGGTTTCAAGAATTGCCAGAACCTTGGCATGTTGTCCGAGCGCCGTTCGAATCGATCCGGCGGCGTCGTGGCTATGGCCGCTCGTACAGACCGACGGCAGAACGCCCAGGTTATGGAAGATATAGCCCGCCGGCGAGTGGAGACGCGACCAGGTCAGCGTGATTTCTCCGTTGTTCGGCAGCCGGATGACGGTTTGTACCGTGCCTTTGCCGTAGGACGTGGAGCCGATAATGACGGCCCGCCCCGAGTCTTGGAGCGCGGCCGCCAAAACTTCCGCCGCCGATGCCGATTTCCCGTCGACCAAAACGGCCAAGGGGAGTCCGCCGATGATGTCATCGGTGGCGGCTTCGTAATATTGATAACTATCCGGGTGGCGGCCGCGGGTCGATACGATGCTGCCTTTTTCGAGGAACAGGTCGGCGATCTCGATCGCCTGTTTCAGCAGGCCGCCGGGGTTCCCCCTGAGGTCGAGAACGACTCCCTTCAGGTCTGCGCCGGCTTTTGCCTGCGCCTTTCGGACGTGTCGAGCCGTCCGTTCGGCGGTTTTCTGGTTAAAGCTGTCGACGCGAATATAGGCCACGCCGTTGCTCAAGCGCGAGGTAACCGTATTGGGAACGATCAATACCCGTTCGATTTTATACACGCGGGGATGTTGCTGGCCCGGCCGGAGAACGCTGAGCATTACGACGCTCTTGAGAGGACCGTGCAGTTTCATGGCGATATCGTGTGACTTGAGTCCCTTTACGGGAACGTTGCCGACGTGCGTGATGACATCGCCGCGCTTTAGACCGGCGCGTTCGGCCGGCGTCTCTTCCAGCACGCGAAACACCTGGACTTCGTCATTCTTGATCCGGAAACGAATGCCGATGCCGCCGAAGCCGTCGCGGCGATTGCGGTTGTGTCGCGCCTGTTTCCGGCCGGCATAGCGGGAATGGATATCCAGATTGGAAAGCATGCCGTCGAAGACGGCTTCATAGATTTTTTCCGCTTTTTGGCGCTGCAAGGCGATCGACGCATCGCGCGCGGTTTGCAGGATATCAACCGTCAGACCCGCCCACAGGATCGGATCGGCCGCGCCGGTATCGCCGGGAATTGAAAACCGGGCGATTTCCTGCTCGGCCGAAAGAAGCCGAATCGTTTGTCCGGCGCTGAGGACGGTCAGGTTCGGGTCGATCGCGCTCAGGCCGCGCACGGCTTCCAGGGCAAGCCGGTTCATGGGAACGGATTCAATATATTTATCCGATATTTGCGTGTATCCCGCCGACAGCAATTCAATAGCCGCCAGGCGTTGAACCGCTTCCCGGTTGTCGGTGGAGGCAGGCGGAGGTGCGGCGCAGGCCGATACCAAACCCGCCAGCAGGATCAGGACCGGAAGGGTACGCGAGAGCGCTCCCTTGTTCATGCGGGCGAATAAAATCATGCGGGTCATTGTTGACGATTTTCCGGCGCGCGTCATCTGTCGAATTCCGGTCAGTTTTTGGGCCCGCCTTTTTTACGGGGTTTTCGGTTAACACGGCGTTGACCGGGAGGCTTGGTCTTTCGGGAAGGGGATTTACCCTTTCGGGATGAGGGCGTACCGGAATCCAGGATATGGCAGAGCAAACTGCCGGAAATGGGGTCCGCTTCGACAAGGGTCACATCGACCGTGTCGCCCAGGCGATAAATTCTGCCGCTGTGCCGCCCCCTCAACAGGTGGTGGGCCTCATCGTGAAAATAGTAATCCTCCGGCAGCGTACGGATCGGAACCAGGGCGTCCGCGTTCGAGTCCATCAAGGTCACGAACAGGCCGAAGCGGGTGACGCCGTTGATGCGCGCCAGGAACTGCGCGCCGATCTTGTCGGCCAGGAACGCCGCCGAGAACCGGTCGACGGCATCGCGTTCGGCGGCGGAGGCCCGGCGCTCGGTCATTGAAATATGCTCGCCCATTTCCGCGAAGTCCCGGTGGTCCTGTTCGAGTCCGCCGTCGCCGAAGCGGCCGCCCCGGATCAGCGCCCGGTGAACCAGGAGATCGGAATAGCGCCGGATCGGCGACGTGAAA
This sequence comes from Rhodospirillales bacterium, assembly GCA_040904505.1. Lineage (GTDB taxonomy): Bacteria > Pseudomonadota > Alphaproteobacteria > Rhodospirillales > CALINB01 > CALINB01. Next base: position 6,782 of record JBBDTH010000144.1, read on the forward strand.
TGGCAATAGCGCCGCAGGGCCAGGCCGAAATGGCCGATATTTTTCGGATTGTACTCGGCTTGCGATTGGGTCCGTAGGACCGTTTCATTGACCATGTGAGCATATTCCGTATCGGCGGCGCGCGCGAGAATTTGGTTGAAGTGCGCCGGTTTCAGGACCTGCCCCTTGGCGAGACGGATGCCGATGCCGTCCAGCAGGCTACGCAGGGCCTCGAGTTTTTCGAGGGAGGGCTCGTCATGGATGCGGTACATGCAGGGAAGCTTTTGCGCCTCCAGGGTTTTGGCGGCGGCGACGTTGGCCGCGATCATGAATTCCTCGATCAGGCGATGGCTGTCGTGGCGCGCCCGGAGCCTCACGCCGGCGACGGTGCCGGTCTCGTCGAAAACGATTTGGTGCTCGGGCAGGTCGAGTTCGAGAACGCCCCGTTGGCGCCGGGCTTCGGCAAGGGCGCGATAGGCGCCATAAAGCGGCGCGATGACGGCATCGTGCAACGGACGGGTGGCTTCGTCGGGGCGGCCGTCATGCGCGGCTTGAGCCTGTTCATAGGTTAGCCGGGCGGCGGAACGCATCATGGCGCGGGCGAATTTATGGCGCTGCAGGTGGCCGTGGGCGTTGATCCAGAGGTGCGCGATCAGACAGGGGCGGTCCTCTTTCGGTTTCAGGCTGCACCAGCCGTTCGAAAGCGCTTCGGGCAGCATCGGCACGACCTTATCGGGCAAGTAGACCGAATTGCCGCGTTGATAGGCGGCGGCATCCAAGGCGGAGCCGGGGCGGACGTACCAGGCGACATCGGCGATGGCGACGATGATATGCCAGCCGTCCGGGTTTTTCGGGTCCGAATCCGGCTCGGCCCAAACCGCGTCGTCGAAATCGCGGGCGTCTTCTCCGTCGATGGTGACGAGCGGCAGATCGCGCAGGTCCTCGCGATCCTGTAGCGGCGCGGCGGTTGCGGCTTTCGCTTCCTTCAACGCTTGCGGGTCGATCTCGATCGGCACGTCGTGCTCGTGCAGGGCGATCAGGCTAATCGATTTCGTGCCCTCGAGACGGTCGATCCGTTCGACGATTTTCGCGTGGCGTAATCCGAAGGGTTTTCCCGGCAGAATTTCCGCGAGGACCAAGTCACCGGGAACGGCATCCCGGAAGTTTTCCTTGGCAACGATGAATTCCTGGCGTTGGCGTTTGTTCGTGGGCTGCAGGCGGCCGGTGCCGGCGGGGTCTTCGGAAGGGCCGGCGCGGAAAACGCCGAGGACCTGCCGGGGGGCCTCCTGAAGACGGCGGATCATGCGGCCTTCGTAGGTATCCTCGTCGAGTCGCGTCAAGCGCGCGAGAATCCGCTCGCCGATGCCGAGGGCGGTGTGGCCCTTGCGTTCCGGGGCCATGAAAATTTTGGGGGGCGCGGCGGCATCCTCCCAGTTCGATGGGCGTGCCAACAATTCGCCGTCGACATCGGTTCCGGTGATTTCGACCACGGCGACCGGCGGCAGGGCTTTCGGCGGTGTGTAGCGCCGGCCGCGTTGGCGGCCGATCAGGCCTTCGTTTTCCAAATCGCGCAGGACATCCTTGAGCGCGATCCGCTGACGGGAATCCAATCGAAAGGCGCGGGCGATTTCCCGTTTTCCGACGCGTTGAGGATTTTTCAGGATGAAGTCCAGGATTTCGTCGCGGCTCGGGAACGGCGCGGTTTTGGGTTTTGACGGTTTTTTGGGCTTGGCCAAGATCGAACGCTATGTGTTGGTGGCGGTTGCGTCTTCTTCCGTGTCGGTAGCGGCGGGTTGGTCGTCCTCGGCCGCTTTTTTAGCGGCCTTTTTCACGGCTTTTTTTGTCGCTTTCTTCGGTGTCTTGGTCGTGGCTTTCTTTTTGGCGGTTTTCTTCGTGCCTTTTTTCACAGCACCTTTTTTCACAGCACCTTTTTTCGGGGAGTCCTTGGCGGCTCGGGCCGTGAGAATCTCGACGGCGGTTGCCACGGTCAGGGACTCTTCCTTGGTGTCCTTGGGCAGGGCCGCGCGCAAGCTGCCGTGCTGCAGATAGGGGCCGTACCGTCCGGAACGGATGGTGATCGGCTTGCCGTCTTCCGGATGCTTGCCGACTTCCGTGGCGGGCGCCTTCTGGGGCGCTTCGGCAATCAAGGTGACGGCCCGGTTGAGGCCGATAGTCAGGACGTTGTCGTCGCCCTTGAGGGAAACGTAATTGCCGTCATGACGGATATAGGGTCCGAACCGGCCGATGCCGGCGGCGATGACCTTGTCGGTTTCCGGGTGGTGGCCGACCCGCCGGGGCAAGGAGAGCAAGGCGAGCGCGAGGTCCAAATCGACGTCGGCGGGCTCGTAGGTTTTGGGCAGGGCCGTTCGCTTCGGCTTCTTTTGATCCTCGCCTTCCCCTTCGGGTTCGCCCAATTGCAGATAGAAACCGTACGGTCCTTTACGCAAGGTGACATCGAGGCCGGTTTCCGGATCCTTGCCCAGGGTTTTCGGCAGGCCGCCGATGCCGTTGCCGTCGCCGTCCACGACTTCGAGCGGCCGGGTGAAGCGGCATTCGGGATAGTTCGAGCAGCCGATGAAGGCGCCGAACTTGCCGAGTTTCAAGTTGAGCCGGCCATCGGCGCATTCGGAACAGGCCCGCGGATTGCTGCCGTTGGCGGATTCCGGAAAGAAGTGCGGCCCGAGCAGTTCATCGAGCGCATCGAGCACTTCGCGGACCCGTAAATCCTTGGTTTCCGCGACGGCGGCGCTGAAGGCCGACCAGAAATCCCGCAGAACCTTTTTCCAATCGACGCGCCCGCCGGAAATGTCGTCGAGTTCGTTTTCCAACTCGGCGGTGAAATTGTATTCGACGTAGCGTTGGAAAAAACTGGTCAGGAAGGCCGTCACCAAGCGGCCGCGGTCGCCGGGGATAAACCGGCGCTTCTCCAGCCGGACATAGTTCCGGTCCTGCAGGACCGACAGGATGGAGGCGTAGGTCGAGGGCCGGCCGATCCCGAGTTCCTCGAGCTTCTTCACCAGACTCGCTTCCGAATAGCGCGGCGGCGGTTGGGTGAAGTGCTGTTCCGGCTTGACGTCTTTTTGGCTCAACGGATCGCCTTCGGTGATCGGCGGCAGGATGCGATCCTTGTTGTCGCCGCCGTTTTCGGCGCCTTGCTCGGTATCGTCCTGGCTTTCGCGGTAAACCTTGAAGAAGCCGTCGAAGGTAACGACGGATCCGGTGGCCCGGAGAACGGTTTTGGTATCGTGGGCCGGGATATTGATGCCGACCTGATCGAGCACGGCCGGTGCCATCTGGCAGGCGATCGTGCGTTTCCAGATCAGCTCGTACAGTCTGGCCTGGTCCTTATCGAGGTAGGGCGTCACGTCTTCCGGATGCCGGGCGAGATCGGTCGGGCGAATCGCTTCGTGGGCTTCCTGGGCGTTTTTGGCTTTGCTTTTATAGACGCGCGGCGTTTCGGGCAGGTATTTAGCGCTGAAATCGCTTTCGATCACGCGCCGGGCGGACGAAACCGCTTCCTGCGCCAACTGCACGCCGTCGGTTCGCATATACGTGATGAGGCCGACGGTTTCCCCGCCGATGGTTATGCCTTCGTAAAGTTTTTGCGCGACCTGCATGGTGCGCCGCGCGCTGAAATAAAGTTTACGCGCCGCTTCCTGCTGCAGGGTCGAGGTGATGAACGGCGGCGCCGGATTGCGCCGGACCTGTTTGCGTTCGACCTCGGCGGCGGCGAAGCGGGCGGCGCGGATCGCATTGACGGCCGCGCCGGCCTGCTCCTGGTTTTCGAGGCTGAGCTTATCGAGCTTCTTGCCGTTGAAATGCGTGAGCTGCGCGGCGAACGGCTCGCCTTTCGCCGTTTCCAAGACCACGTCGACGGACCAGTATTCCTGGGGTTTGAAAGCCTCGATCTCGGTTTCGCGCTCGCAGATCAACCGGAGCGCGACCGATTGCACCCGGCCCGCCGAGCGCGAGCCCGGCAACTTGCGCCAGAGCACTGGCGATAACGTGAACCCGACCAGATAATCGAGCGCGCGGCGCGCCAAATAAGCCTCGATCAGCTCGCGGTCCAGTTCGCGCGGATGAGAAAACGCCTCGCGGACGGCATTGGCCGTGATCTCGTTGAAGACGACCCGTTTGACGTCGACGTTATCGAGAACCTTCTTTTGCTTGAGGACTTCGTAAATGTGCCAGGCGATGGCCTCGCCTTCGCGATCCGGATCGGTGGCGAGATAGAGACGGTCGGCGCCGTCCAGGGCCTTGGTGATTTCCTGAACGCGTTTTTGGGCGCGGGCGTCGACTTCCCAATCCATCTCGAAGTCGTTGTCGGGCCGGACCGAGCCGTCCTTGGACGGCAGGTCCCGGATGTGGCCGTAGCTGGCCAGCACGATATAGTCCTTACCGAGGTACTTATTGATCGTTTTAGCCTTGGCCGGCGATTCGACGATGACGACGTTGCTCATAAAGACCCTATTTAGGTGCTCGTATCAGCGACACCTGTTGCCCCGGATGTCTCTCAAGCCGCCCCGCCAGCTCCAATTCGAGGAGTACGGCGGAAACGGCGGGAGCGGACAAATGGCAGCTACGGATGATTTCGTCAACCTTCACGGGCGCGGGGCCCAAACATTCGAGGATGGCGGCGCGGGCGGTTTCGGTATCCCCGGGCTCGGGGGTATTTAGAAAATCGTCAACAATTTCAATTTGTTGTGGAGGCTCCCGGAGGGAGGGATCGAGCGGCCCCAGGGCCTCGAGCACATTCTCGGCGGATTCAGTCAAAACGGCGCCCTGGCGGATCAGATCGTTGCTGCCGCGGCTTCTGGGATCGAGGGGCGAGCCGGGAACGGCGAACACGTCGCGGCCCTGCTCGAGCGCCAGGCGGGCCGTAATCAGCGAGCCCGAGCGGTGTCCGGCCTCGATCACGACGACCCCTTGCGCGATGCCGGAAATCAGGCGGTTGCGGCGGGGAAAATGCTGGGCCTGGGGCACCGTGCCCGGCGGCATTTCCGATATCAAGGCGCCAGTTTCGCGCATTTCGGCGAACAAAGCCGCGTTTTCCTTGGGATAAATATGGTCGACGCCGCCGGCCAGGACGCCGACGGTGCCGGTTGCCAGGGCGCCGTCGTGGGCGGCCGCATCGATCCCCCGGGCCATGCCGGACACCACCAGGTGGCCGGCCGCGCCGAGCCCGGCGGCGATATCCCGGGCCAGCCGACGCCCGTTCAACGAGGCATTCCGGGCACCGACGACGGCGATGGCCGGGCGGGCCAGGAGCGCGGCATCGCCGAGGACGGAGATCAGCGGCGGCGCGTCCTCGACGGCGGCAAGCAGGGGCGGGTATTCGGGTTCGCCGCGGGCGATCAGCCGGGCCCCCAAGGCCTCGACGGCCTCGATCTCGGCTTCGGCGTTTGCGGCGGTATACGGGCGCGGTGCTTTTGCCCGCCCGCCGCGCCGGGCCAGATCGGGCAGGGCCGTGAGTGCCGCGGCGGCGCTGCCGAAGCGCGCGAGCAACCGGTAAAACGTCAGGGGCCCGACGTGTTCGGTACGGATCAAACGCAGCCAGTCGCGCTTTTCCCGGGCGCTCAAAGGGCGGCTTAGCGGGCGCTGTCGTGGCGGTGCCATCATCGGGCCGTCTCCCACGCGGTGACTACGAGATGAATACTCGGCAAAAGTTCCCGTTATGTTCTCATAGCAGGCCGGCGCGGCGGCGGCAACGGCCTTCTATTCGGCCGGCCGGCCGCTGCCTTGCGGCTTCGGGATCGCGTTCGAGGTGAGGGTGATGCGGTTGCGGCTCCGGCTCAGAATCCAGGCCGGAATCAAAACGAGGATAAAAACCCACCCGATAATCGTGAACGCGTCCTGAAAGCCCAGGGTTTCGGCTTGGGCATAGATGACCTTGCCGAGATAATTCAGGGCGCCGGAGTGCTGTACGGCTTCGGAAACGCCGGATTGGTTCAAAATCGTTTCGACCTTATCGAGAAACTCCCGGCTTGTCGGATTGCCCGCCGTTTGGGTGGCGGTGAGCGCTTCGCTGTGAAAGGCCGTGCGGGTTTCCATGATGACCACGATGATATTCACGCCGAACGCGCCGCCCAGTTGACGGATGAAGTTGTAGGTGCCGACGCCCCGGTTGATTTTGTCGGCCGGAACGGCGCCGATGGCGGCCTTGCCCATGTTCGGGTTGACGATTCCGTGACCGCCGCGGCTGACCATCACCAAGAGCGCGATCGTCCAGAAGGCCGTGTTCACGTCTGCCTCCGCAATGAAATACATGGAGCCGGCAAACATCAGGCATCCGCACATGATGGGGATGTGGTTGGGCACCCGGTCCGCGATTTTGCCCGACAGCGGAATGAGCACCAAAAGCAGCAGGCCGGCCGGGACGATGATGGCGCCGGCCAGGGTCGGCGTGAAGCCTTGGATCGTTTGTGCGAAGACGGGAATGGCGTAGTTGGTCGCAAATGCGCCGGCGCCGAACACGAACGCCAGCAGAACGGCGGAGGCGAATTGCGGGTTCAGAAACAAGGTTGGATCGAGCAGCGGGTTTTTAACGTGCAACTGCGAAATTACGAAAGCGATTGCCGAAGCGATTCCCAATATGAAAGCCAGCAGCGTCGCGTTCGATCCCCAGCCCCAGCGCTGGCCGTTACCGATGCCGCCCATGATGCAAACCAGGGCGACGATCAAAAGGCCGTATCCCGACCAATTGAAGGACGGCAGTTTCCGGGAGAATTTCCGGTGGGGCATCAGGAACAGCCCCATCAGGAAGGCGAGGCCGACGAGCCCGAGCGGCATCAGGAACATATGGCGCCAGGAAAACAAATCGATCGCCAGGCCGCCGAAGAAGGGGCCGAACCCCGGTGCCATGGTGACGCCCATGCCGTACATGCCGATGACGAAACCGCGCTCGTTTTCGGGAAACACCGAAATCATGACGGACATCACCAGCGGCATGATGATGCCGGTGGAAAAGCCCTGCAGGATGCGCCCGGCGATCAGAATTTCCAGATTGGGGCTCGCCGCGGCGATCACGGCGCCGACCGTAAAGAGCGCGAGCAAGCCGCAAAAGGCGATCCGCTCGCCGAACGCCGCGACGACCCAGGCGTTCATGAGTTGGCTGGCGACCATGGTCGCGATGAAAGCGGTGGCGATCCATTGTGCCTGCCCTTGCTCGACGCCGAACGCGCCCATCACGCTCGGCACCGCGACGTTCACGATGGTCGCCGACAGCACGACGGAAATCGCGCCGATGATGCCGGCGAAAGTGACCAGCCAGCGATAGGCCGGCCCGAATCGGTCGAATTGGGAGGCGATCGACGCTTCGCTCATGCCGCCGCCGCCGCCGCAGCTTTTTTACGTTTGAGTGCGATCACGTTTTTATTGGCCCGTTTTAAAATCCAAGCCGGGATCAGCACGAGCAGGAAGACCACGGCGAGAATCATGAAGGAGTCTTGAAAGCCCATGGTCATGGCTTGTGCGTAGACGACCTTGCCGAGGTAATTCAAGGCACCGGGATGCTGCACGGCTTCGGCGACGCCGGCCTCGTTCAAAATGGTTTCCACCTTGTCGAGGAACTCGCGGCTGACGATATTGCCCGCGGTTTGCGTCGCCGCCAGGGCCTCGCTGTGGAAGGCAGTACGCATTTCCAGGATGACGACCATGATGTTGACACCGAATGCGCCGCCCAATTGCCGGATGAAATTGAAGGTGCCGACACCCTGGTTGATTTTTTCCGTCGGGATCGAAGCGAGCGCGGCCCGGCCCATGTTGGGCTTGACGATGCCGTGCCCGCTGCGGCTCAGCATGATCAGCAGCGCGATTGACCAGAAGGTCGTGTTGACGTCCGAACCGGAGACCAAATACATCGACACCGTGAACATGAGGCAGCCGAGCATGATCGGGATATGATTGGGGACCCGATCGGAGATCCAGCCCGCGATCGGGATGATGATCATCATCATGATGCCGGCGGGGATCAGAATCATGCCGGCCTTGGTGGGCGTAAAGCCTTGGACCATTTGTACGAACACGGGGACGGAATAGTTGGTCGCGAACGTCGCGGCGCCGAATACGAAAGCCAAAATAACCGCCGACGTGAACTGCGGATTGAGGAACAGGGTCGGATCGAGCAGGGGGTTTCTGACGTGCAGTTGCGAGATCACGAAAGCGGTTCCCGAAGCGATTCCGATCAGGAAGGCCAGCAGCGTCCGGTCCGATGTCCAGCCCCAGCGCTGGCCGTTGCCGATGCCGCCCATGATGCAAATGATCGCGATGACCAGCAAGATATAGCCGGTCCAATTGAACGACGGAAAGTTACGAAACGAAAATCTCCGATGCGGCATTAGGAATGCCCCCAGGATGAGGGCGATGCCGACGAGCGGCAAGGGCACCAGGAACATATGGCGCCAGGAGAAGGTATCGATGGCGAGACCGCCGATGAAAGGGCCGAATCCCGGCGAGACGATCGTGCCCACGCTGAATAGGCTGATCGCGAAACCGCGACGTTCATCCGGAAACACGGAGATGATCGCGGACATGACAAGCGGCGCCAAGATGCCGGCGGCAAATCCTTGCATGATGCGCCCGGCGACGAGTGTTTCGAGGGTCGCGCTGGTCGCGCCGACAAAGGCGCCGATCGAGAAGATGATCAATACGGAGCAGAAGGCGACGCGTTCGCCCAAGGCCGCGACAAACCAGGTATTCAGAAGCTGGCTGGCCACCATAGTCGCGAAGAAGGCGGTCGCGACCCATTGGGCCAGGCCTTGTTCGACGCCGAAGGCGCCCGTGATGCTGGGGATGGCGACGTTGACCATGGTCGAGGAGATCATCGCCGAAACGGAGCCCGCGGTGCCGGCGAGGGCGAGCAGCCAGCGGTAGGCCGGACCGAAGCGCTCGAACTGTTCTTTATACCCGATGTCGGCCATGAAGGCTTATCCCGTCGATGTTGCTTTTGATTTGGGTGATCTTCCCGCGGGTTTTTTGGCCCCGGCCCGCCTTAATAATAGTGCCGGTAGGAGGGCACTCATAAATATAGGGCACTCATAAATATAAAGGAAATAATCAAAAAAGCGTTCCCAAATCCGAAGGTAAGCGCCTGGGCGTGGATGACCTTGCCGAGGTAATTCAGGGCGCATGAAATTGTAGGTGCGTTCGGCCCTCATTTCGACCGCCCCAGGATCCAGGCCGGAATCAAGGCGAAGACGAAGACGATTGCGATGACCATCAGGCCGTCCTGAAAGCCGAAGGTCGTCGCCTGGGCGTGGATCACCTTGCCGAGATAGTCGAGCGCGCCCGGGTGCTGCACGGCGGCGGCGACGCCGGCCTCGTTCAGGAGGGTTTCGATCTTGCCGAGAAACTCGCGGCTCGACGGATTGGCCGCCGTTTGGGTCGCGGTCAGAGTTTGGCTGTGAAAGGCCGTGCGGGTTTCGACGATGACGACGAAGACGTTCACGCCGAACGCACCGCCCAGTTGGCGGATGAAGTTATGCGTACCCACGGCCTGGTGCAATCGCTCGCGCGGCACGGTGCGGGTGGCGGCGGCGCCCATGCTCGGCATCACGAAACCGAGTCCGCACCGGCTGAGCAGGGCCAGAATGACCATCGTCAGGAACGGCGTATTCACGTCGGCATCCGCCATGACGTAATTGGAATATGCGAACAGCGCTAAACCGAACATGATCAGGTGATGCGGCTTCAGTTTATCGGCGAGCCGTCCGGAAAAGGGAATTAACATAACCAGGACGATGCCGGCGGGAATGAGAACGGATCCGGCACGGGTCGGCGTGAAGTTCTGAACGGTTTGCACGAAAACCGGTATGGCGTAGTTGGTTGCAAAATTGCCCGCGCCGAAGACGAACGCAATCATCATGGCCGCCGTGAATCGGGGGTTCAGGAACAGCGTCGGATCGAGCAGCGGATTGCGGATATGCAGCTGCGAATACACGAACGCCAGCGCCGCCAGAAAGCCGATCAGGAACAGGGTCAGGATATCGTTCGAGTTCCAGCCCCAGCGCTGGCCGTTGCCGATCGCGCTCATCAGGCAGACGAGCGCCACGCACAACAGAATAAATCCCGTCCAATCGAATGACGGCAGCCGCGCGGTGATTTTGCGCGACGGCATGAACACCAGCCCCATCAGAAACGCGAATCCGACCAGCGGCAACGGGGTGATGAAAATATGCCGCCACGTAAATGCATCGATGGTCAAGCCACCGAGGAACGGACCGAAACTGGGCGCCATGGTAACGCCCATGCCGAAAAGGCCGATGGCGAACCCGCGTTGATTTTCCGGAAACACGGAGATGATCGTTGCCAGCACCAGCGGTTGAATGACGCCGGCTGTGAATCCCTGAACGATACGCCCGGCGATCAGGATTTCGATATTAGGCGTTGCCGCGCACACGAGCGAACTGGCGGTGAAGAGGGCAAGGGTGAGGCAGTAGGCGTACCGTTCGCCGAAGGCGTTGACCATCCAACTGTTCATGAGCTGGCCGGTGACCATGGTCGCGATAAAAGCCGTCGCGGCCCATTGCGCAAGATCCTGGCCGACGCCGAAGGCGCCCATAATGCTCGGAATGGCAACATTGACCATGGTTGCCGAAAGAACGACCGCAATCGTTCCCGACAGACCTGAAACCGCGACGAGCCAACGGTAGGCCGGCGTTATGGCCGCGATGTCTCGGTCGGTCGTCGTCAACGCGGGTTAGCCGACTGTACCGCCTTTTCCGGAGAGTTAATATCGATTTTGACGACGACCATCATGCCGGGACGCAGTTGGCGACCGTCCTGGTCGATGGCGATCCGCACGGGCAGCCGTTGAGTGATCTTGGTGAAGTTTCCGCTCGGGTTCGGCGTGGGGAGAAGGGCGAATTCGCTTGTCGTCGAATCGCCGATGGATTTGATCGTGCCTTTGAAAATCTTGTCGGGATAGGCGTCGATGGTAATGTCCACGTTGTGCCCGATTTCAAGTTTCCGGATTTCGGTTTCCTTGATGTTGGCTTCGACCCAAATTTTCTTCGGATCGTGGATCAAGGCCAAACGTTGGCCGGGGGTAACGTATTCGCCCGCGTCGACGAAGACCCGGTCGACGACGCCGTCAACGAAGCTTCGAATCGTGCGATCGTTCAGATCGAGTTTCTGATGTGCGATTTTGGCCTGGTATTCGCCTTCCTTTTGCAACATGACATTCAACTCGGCCGTCAGGACTTCGAGCTTCGAGCGCTCCGCCCGGGCTTCCTGGACTTTCGCTTCGGCGGTTTTCCGAGCTGCCAGGGCCAAACTGTATTCCCGGTCGAGCCGTTGATGAGCGGTTTCCGCCAGGTCGAGTTGGCGCCGGGAAATGACCTTGCGGGCATAAAGCTTTTGCGAGCGCTTCAGTTCGCGGTCCGCGAGTTCGAGCTGCGGTTTAAGCGACGAGACGGCGACCTTGGCGGTCTCCAATTGGGCTTGCTCGGAGACCAACCGGCTTGCGGTTTGTTTGTCGACCAGCACGCGATCCGCTTCGAGGCGGGCGCGTTCGGCCAGGATGCCTTGCAATTGCGCTTCGAGCTCTTCGAGGCGGAGGCGCGATTCGCGCCCGTCGATCGTAAGGATCGTGTTGCCGTTCTCGATTTTATCGCCTTGGCTGACGGCGATGTCGGAAATCCACCCGGCAACCCGGCTGGAAACGGTGATCAGGTCGGTTTGAAGGCGGGCATCGACTTCATGGACGTAGGCTAATCTGTCGTGGATCTCGATGCTGCCGAAAATGAGCGCGAAGAAGGCGATAATGCCGATGATCATATATTGCCAGCGCGGCCGCCTGTGGCTGGATTTGGGAATGGGAGAGGGGGAATCCTTGGCGCCGGCTGCCGTTTCGTCTTTTGATTGTTGTGTCGTGTCTGGCATTTACGAGCGTGGTCCTTCTGGCGCGGCGCAAGGCCTGCTTATCGTGGAACTGAAATTGTAGCCACAAAGAAATGTATTCAAGGACTGAAAACGGATAAATCCTACGCCGTTCCCCCAGGGGTGTCAAAGATTGCGTATTTTCGGTAGTGCATCAGTTTGAATTTCTTTTCTTATAAGGCCCGCGTTTCTTCGGCCCCGGCTTACGATCTTCAATCAGTCCCACGATATCCGCCATATCCCAGAGCCTATCCGTAACCCCTGCGGCCATCGCCGGGGAGACTTTCAGGGTCTTGTGGATACGGGCGAAATTATACCAGACGAAATACAGTGCCAGGGCGTGACAATGGTTCTCAACACGCTTGGAAAAGGCGTTAGTCAGCCGGGTAAACCGCCTCATGCTCATCCGCATGGTCAGGTTCTGGCGCTCGACGTAGGACGTCGAGATATGCTTAGGATCGGGCTTGCCCTGGAACCGCTCTTTGCGGGCTCCGACGCATTTGGGCGGGCTATACCGGGCCTCATTGGCGCTTGAGGCCGGGGCCTTGCCGTACAGCTTCACAAGCTGGGCGAAGTCCACGTCGAGCCCGAAAGCGCCCTCGACCGCATCGAGGTAAGGGCCGTGCCCATCGGTCGTTAATTGGACGCGGTTGGCCAGCCGTCCCGCAACGTCCTGCATGAAGGTATTGGCGCAATCGGCATCCCGGCCACCTACCAGCCAGGACAGGATCATCTTGCTATCGGCGTCCAGTGCCGTCCAGGTCCATACGTCACCGGCGCCCTCGGGGGCATTCTTAGCGGCCGGGACGTTCTTGGCCTTGGCGTAGCAGAAGGACCAGATTTCATCGCATTGGACCCGCTCGGACTTAACGCCCCTGACATGCTCGTCATGGTAGGCCGCGCAGGCTTCCCCGGCATCGGTCAGCAGCTTGACCACAGTATTGAAGGAAACCCCTGTAACCCGCGAAATCGACCGCATGGACGAGCCCTCGCAGAGCATCGACAGGATTTGAACGCGGGTTTTGAGGGGCAATTTGTTCATGCCCCTATTATCTGAACTTTTATGCATAGCGTCAAGTATTGTTTTCAGATAATTCCTTCTTATTATAGACTTGCTGTTAATAAATGACCAAAATCCAGGACTTGAAAATGATGATTGTTGACTTATATGTCAATTCAAGATTCAATCAATGATGGGGTCCGAAAGGGCCGCCTTTGCTGGCTTCAACCCAGGGTTGATGGTGAAGAAATCAAAAGACACATGTTAATGGGTGAATCTGTGGCCCCATTGATTTTAGGGCCATGGGAAGACCAAGAATGGAAAAATCGCTGTTTTAGGCTTCGCAATGATTTGGAGGATTTCATTCATGGAAATCCAATTACGATCGCCCGGAATCCTCAAAAAGCTAGGAACGCATTTATGTCTCAACTCAACCCGCCGGCTGACAGCGCTTGGGATATAAGGGCTCGTGACCCGCGTCCTGGCATTAGAATATTAGGCAGGTTTGCTGAGC
>JBBDTH010000145.1:0-19893 GCA_040904505.1 Rhodospirillales bacterium
TTCGTGACCCGCAAGATCACCCGCGCCGTCGCCGCGATCGAACTCGGCCTGCAAAAGCAATTGTCGCTCGGCAATCTGTCGGCCGAACGCGACTGGGGGCACGTGCGCGATTACGTCGAGGCGATGTGGCTGATCCTGCAGCAACCGCACGGCGACGATTACGTCATCGCGACCGGCGAAAGCCATTCGGTACGCGAATTCGTCGAGCTCGCTTTCGCCGAGGTCGGCCGCACGATCGCATGGAAAGGAGAGGGCGTCGAGGAAACCGGCCGCGACGCCAAAACGGGCGAGGTGTTGGTGAAGGTCGATCCGGACTACTTCCGCCCGTCCGAGTTGCACAAGCTGCGCGGCGATCCGAGCAAGGCGAAAAAGGTTCTCGGCTGGCAGCCGAAAATATCCCTGGCCGAGATGATCGGCGAGATGGTCCGCACCGATCTCGAGGATCTCAAGCGGACGGACGGGAACGAAGACTGAAAACCGGAAAATGGCGCGCCCGGGAAGACTCGAACTCCCAACCTCCTGATCCGTAGTCAGACGCTCTATCCAATTGAGCTACGGGCGCTTGCGAAGGTCTTAGAACTTTACCGAAAAGGGCGCCGGCGGAACAGGCTCAAGCCCGAATCGCCGCAACCCTTTGTCGAGGGAGCCGGACCATAAGGGAACGCCGCCGCCTTGACAAGATAGGTCGGGCGCAGGGCCGCATCGTCCGGGGGCGGGCCGTAACCGGACGCCGCACCAAGCAGCGGCGCGAGCGAAACCGGGCCGTTCGGCCGCGCCACGTCTCCCCGCGCGCGCAAAATCGGGACGCGGACGGGCATACCGACGGATAGGCCGAGACCCGCCAAGGCATTGGGAAATAAGTCCTTGTTGGGGCGGCCCCCGCCCAACCCGCGCACGGCCGAAAAAAAGCGCAGAATTTTGTGTCCTCAAAAGGACTTAACGTGCTAATAGTGGCCTGCCGATCAGGCAATCGTTGGGGCCCATAAGAATATATAGAAATGAATAGTTCTCATTTTCGCTTCCTTGCGCTCGGCGCGACTTTCATGGTCGCGGCCTGCGGGTTTGCCGATGAGTCCCTGTGGCCGTCGCTGACCGGCCAGGACCCGAGCAGTTCGGCCGCGCAATCGCCGCAATCGGCACAAGCGGGTTCGGCCAAACCGAGCGCCGCCCAAAGCGGGACGCCGGCGCGCACCGGCACGCCTGACGGTTCGGCCGCCGGCATGCCTCCCCATCAACCGCCGCTCGGCACCAATGAATTCCGCCCCTCGGGCGTGACTCCGGGTCAACCCACGGGCACGGCGGTCGGCAAGAAAGTCGTCGAGTTGCGCGAGGAACTCAAACGCCTGCAGACCGCGGTCGCGCAACAGAACATGAGCCTGCAGCAAATCCGGGCGCAGATCGTTCAAGATTCCCGGCGCTATCACGCCTCGATCGCGTCGATCAATTCGCGCCTGCAGATCGGCACCACGCCCGGCAACCCGATCCTGGTCCGCCAGTTCAACAGCGCGCAAACCGATCTCGATCGGATCAGCGTCGATCTCGCCAAGATGAACGAACTGTCGACGGCGATTTCGAACGACTCGACCATGTCCTCGTTCCTGTCCGAATCGGTTAGGGCGACCTTTACCATTTCCGGCGCGGTCGACGAGGATCACCGCCAGTTGGCGATCCTGGAAGACGAGGTCAACCGGACCGTCATCCTGATCGAGCGCCTGCAGAAAGAAGTCAGCGAGGACGTCCGCCGCCAATCCAATTACGTCGCCACCGAGCGCAGCAATCTGAACCTGCTGGCGTCGGGCATCCGCAGCGGCGAAATCTACGGCGCCAGCCTGGTCAATCAGGCCATGGTGGCCTCCGCGGGCGGCCCCGCGGGGATCGCCAGAATGCCGGTGCAGCCCACCAACACGGTCGGCCGGCGGCCGTTGGTCGTGATCCGGTTCGACCGGCCCAACGTACCCTATCAGCAGGCGCTTTATACGGCGGTCAGCCGCGTCCTGGAACGCCGCCCGAACGCGACCTTCGATCTGGTGGCCGTCGCTCCGAGCACCGGCGGCAAGGCGCAAACCGCCCTGAACAAAACCAAGTCCCGCCGCTACGCCGAAAACGTGATGCGCTCGCTCGTGGAAATGGGCCTGCCGCCCAGCCGCGTCGCCATGTCGACCAAAGAGAACGGCGGCGCGCGCGCCAACGAAGTGCACCTCTACCTGCGCTGATCGCGTCTCCCTGCGCCGGCCGCGCGGGCCCTCCCTCCTCATCGCCGCCCCCTTGCAAGCCTTCTTGCCGGGGCGCATCACAATCCCTTGATTTTGTTTTCTTGATTTTGTTCTCTTGATCTACCGGACGTTCCGGCACATCATGGCGCGTGTCATGATCCATGCTGACCCTTCGCCCCGTAAAACAATCATCCCCATCGGCTGGGAAGCGATCCATCACGACCTGCGCGCCCTGGCGGAGCGGCTCAAACCCAAGGCGCCCTGGGAGGGGATCGTCGCCGTCACCCGGGGCGGCTTGGTCCCGGCGGCTATTCTCGCGCGCGAACTCGACATCCGCTTGATCGATACGCTTTGCGCCGCCAGTTACGCCGACCGAACCGCGGGACCGGTCACCATCCTCAAAACGCCCGACCTCGCCATGGCGAACAAGGGGCAGGACTGGCTGCTGATCGACGATATCGTCGATACCGGCGCGACGGTCGAGGTGATCCGGCGGTATCTGCCCGGCGCCTTTTTCGCCGCGCTTTACGCCAAGCCGAGCACGAAAAATAAGATCGACCTTTTCCTGCACGAGGCGGCGGCGGATATCTGGATCGAATTCCCCTGGGAACGCCGCATATAGTGAAACCGGCGGCTATAGCACCCCATACGCCGCCAGCAGAACCACGGCATACCGCGCGCCCTTGCCGATGCCGACGAGCAGCAGGAAAATCCCTAAGCGAACGCGCAGCAACCCGGCGACGAACGTCAGCGGATCGCCGACGAGGGGCAGCCACGCGAACAGCAGCGACCACGTGCCGTAGCGCGCGAACCAGGCTTGCGCGCGGTGAAGCTTTCCGGGCTTGAAGGGAAACCAGCGCCGGTCCTGCCAGCGCAGGCAAAACCGCCCGAGCGCCCAATTCAACAGGCCGCCCAACGTATTGCCGGCGGTGGCGAGCGCCCACAGCGCCCAGCCGTCGTCTCGATTCGCCGCGTAAAACGCCGCCAAGACGGCCTCGGAGGAAAACGGCACCAACGTCGCCGCGAGAAACGCGCTGAAAAAAAGGCCAAGGTAGGTTTCCACGAAACGATCCGCGCCGTTACACGGGAACGTTGTCGATCAGGCGCGCCTTGCCGAGCTTGGCCGCCGCCAGAACGCGGCCCGGCCGGCCGGCGTTATCGAAGGGTGCAAGCGTCGCGGCATCGCGCACGGTCACGTAATCGACCTTGACGAACCCGGCCTCGATCAACGCGGCGGCGGCCCAGGCCTCGGTTGCGGCGACGTCTTCGCCGGCCCGGGTTTTTTCCGCGACGGCGCCGATGGTCCGGTATAACGCCGGTGCGATCCGGCGCTCCTCGGCGCCGAGATATCGGTTGCGCGACGACAGCGCGAGGCCGTCCGCTTCCCTGACCGTCGGCACGCCGTCGATGACGATGGGGATATTCAAATCTCTTACCAAGTGCTTGACGACCTGCAGCTGCTGATAATCCTTCTCGCCGAAAAAGGCCTTGTCGGCGCCGGCCTGCAAAAACAATTTCGTCACCACGGTCGCGACGCCCGTGAAAAAGCCCGGCCGGAATTCGCCTTCGAGAATATCGCCGATGCCGGAAACGGCGACCGACGTCGCGAACCCGTCCGGGTACATCGCCGGACCAATGGGCGCGAACAACAAATGCGCCCCGGTTTCCTCGAGCAGTTTCGCATCGCGCGCCTCGTCGCGGGGATACTCGCCGAAATCCTCGCTCGGCCCGAACTGCTTGGGATTGACGAATAAGGTGGCGACGGTGCGGTCCGTCCCCCGCAACGCGGCACGCACCAGCGCCAGATGCCCGTCGTGCAGCCCGCCCATGGTCGGCACCAACCCGACCGTGCGCCCGGCGCGCTGCCAGGATCGCACCCGGCTCCGCAATGCTTCAATCGTACGGACGATCTCGAAATCTTTCGGCACGGGAATCCTCGGGTTACGGGCGCCGTTTTGTTTTCGGCGGCGGCTTCATGCCGAAGCAATGTTCGGGCCCGGGGAACCGCCCGGCCCGCACGTCGTCGGCATAGTGTTTCGCCGCCTCGGCAATGCCCTGGCCGAGCTCGGAATACCGCTTCACGAATTTCGGCGTGAATTCCTTGAACAGGCCGACCAGGTCTTCCGTGACCAGCACCTGGCCGTCGCACGCCGGCGACGCGCCGATACCGATGGTGGGAATCGGGATCGCCTTGGTCACCTTGCGCGCGACCGCCTCGATCGTACCCTCGATCACCACCGCGAAGGCGCCGGCATCCGACACCGCCTTGGCATCCGCCATGATGCGCTTGGCCTCGGCCTCGGTTTTGCCCTGGGCGCGAAACCCGTACATGTTCACCGATTGCGGCAACAGGCCGATGTGGCCCAAGACCGGGATGCCGCGCTGGGTCAGGAACCGGATCGTTTCCGCCATTTCGGAACCGCCTTCGAGTTTGACCGCATCGCACCCGGTTTCCATCATCACGCGCGCGGCATTGCGAAACGCCGACTCCGGCGATTCCTGGTAAGTCCCGAAGGGCATATCGACGACGACACAGGCCTTGTCCGAACCGCGCATCACGGCCTGGCCGTGCGCGATCATCATGTCGAGCGTGACGCCGATCGTGCTTTCGAGGCCGTACAGAACCATGCCCAGGGAATCGCCCACCAACAGCAAATCCACGTGCTCGTCCAACAACACGGCGGTCAGGCTGGTATAAGCCGTCAGGCACACGATCGGCTCGGCGTTCTTGCGCGCACGGATATCGCTGACCGTAACCGGTTTTCTCTTACCTTCGACGCTCATGAAATCCTCTCTACAAAAAACGGCGTCAGGGTAGCCGCCCGCTTGGCCTATGCAAGCGAATTATCGTTTTTATCACGATACTCCCCGGTTCCCGGCCATTCTCCCGTTACGCATGACGGCGGGCGCGCTCAAGAACGCGTATCCCGGTCCCGCAGCGACGTCTCGGTATCTTTTTGAAAGCGCTTGCGGTTTTTCGGGTGAAACGCCCAGAAGACGATTCCGACGAAAAGGGCGATCAGCCAAATAATCCCGCCCACGCCGATGGACTGTCCCGCTTCAGACCCTGCCACGTTCTGCCGTTTCCTTTCTCCCGGACGAGGCGACGATCCGCCCTCGGCCTTGCCATAATTCTACCAGATTTCGGTTTTAAATATCCCCTCTTTCCTGGCCGTTCCGGGATGCGAAAACGAATCCACTTCCCCGCGCAGGCAGGCTAGCATGCGCGGAACACACGATGAGGGGGAATAAGACGCGATGAGGGGACCCGCTGCCGAAAAATCCGCCGGGCGGAAAGACGCGCCGAGCGCGCCGATTCCCGGTCTTATGCGTAAAATATGTCTAGCCGCGGCGTTTCCGGCGATGCTTGTTTTGTCTTCCTGCGCGCCCGTCGAGCCGGGAACCGCGCCCGGGAACGCAAGCCCCGCCCCCGGCGCCTCCACGTCTCCCCTGTCCGCACCCTCGAGCGCCACGCCCTCCGACCGTTCGGCGCCGCAAGCGCCCGAGAGCCGGCCCGTTCCCGATTCCGTCGTGCCGGATCTACCGCCGGCGAAAGCCCCGGCGCGCGGCAAACTGCACATGGTCTCGGCCGCCAACCCGCTGGCGGCGGCGGCGGGGCGGGACATTCTGCGCAAAGGCGGTAGCGCCGTCGATGCCGCCATTGCCGTTCAGATGG
Source organism: Rhodospirillales bacterium (assembly GCA_040904505.1). Classification (GTDB taxonomy): domain Bacteria; phylum Pseudomonadota; class Alphaproteobacteria; order Rhodospirillales; family CALINB01; genus CALINB01. Next base: position 5,890 of record JBBDTH010000145.1, read on the forward strand.
TCCTCACCCTGGTCGAGCCGCAGTCCTCGGGGATCGGCGGCGGCGGATTTCTCGTCGCCCATGACGCAAAAACCGGCGACATCGCGACCTATGACGGCCGCGAGACGGCGCCCGCGACGGCGCACCCGTATATGTTTCTCGACGGCACGGGCAAGCCGCGGCCGTACCGCGACACGACCGTCGGCGGCTTGTCGGTCGGCGTGCCCGGGCTTTTACGCATGCTGGAAATGGCCCACAAAGCGCACGGCCGCCTGCCTTGGGCAGACCTTTTCAAACCCGCGATCGCGCTGTCCGAAAAAGGGTTTGCCGTTTCCGAACGCTTGCACGCGATGGTCAACCGGGACCGGCGTTTAAAAACGGTCGCATCGGCACGCGATTACTTCTTCACCGAAAACAAGGAGCCGAGGCCGGTCGGAACCGAAATCGTCAACACGGCCTTGGCCGACACCCTGCGCCGGATCGCGAAAGAGGGCGCGAAAGCGTTTTACGTGGGCGCCGTCGCCGAGGATATCGTCGCCGCCGTGAACAACGCCGCGCGCAATCCGGGGCGCATGACGCTTGCCGATCTGAGGTCCTATAAGGCGATCAAGCGCGATCCCGTTTGCCTGGCCTATCGCGTCTATTTCGTCTGCGGCATGGGGCCGCCGAGTTCGGGCGGCATCACCCTGTTGCAGATTCTCGGTATCCTGCAAAATTTCGATCTGCCGAAAATGGCGCCGGCGTCCTCGCGGGCCGTGCATATCATCGCGGAAGCGACACAGTTGGCCTATGCCGACCGCAACACCTTTATTGCCGATCCCGACTTCATCCCGGTTCCCGCCGCCGGCCTGCTTGACCCGGGCTATCTGAATGCGCGCGCCAAGGAAATCCGCTTCGCCCGCGCGCTCGATAAACCGCTGCCCGGCATGCCCGGCGTCACGACCGGCCGCACCTTGCTGTCCGAACCGGCACCTTACGGCACATCGACATCCCATATCAGCGTCATCGACAGGAACGGCAATGCCGTCGCCTTGACATCGAGCCTGCAAAATCCGTTCGGATCGCGACTCATGGTGCGCGGTTTCTTGCTGAACAGCGAATTGACGGACTTTTCCTTCACTCCCAACAAGGACCGGGCCCCGCTGCCCAATCGCCCGGAAGCCAACAAGCGGCCGCTCAGTTCGATGGCGCCGACGATCGTTTTCGACGGCAGCGGCAAGGTTCAAATGGTCATCGGATCGCCGGGCGGGTCGCGCATTATCGGCTATGTCGCGAAAGCGATTATCGCCGTGCTCGACTGGAACATGAACGTTCAAGCCGCGATCTCCCTGCCGAATTTCACGAACCGCCTGCGCGGCACGGAAATCGAGCGCGACACCGCCCTCGCCGCGATCGCTCCCGCCCTCGAAGAACTCGGTCATTCCGTCGACCACCGGCGCATGACCAGCGGTCTGCAGGGAATCCTGCGAACGAAAGACGGCCTGACCGGCGGCGCCGATCCGCGCCGCGAAGGCGTTGCCCTCGGCGATTAGAGCAGATCATGGTTCGTCGGAATCGCCATTAACGGAAATGGCGATCCGACAACCATGTGAATCTGCTCTAAATTATTGATGTCGATCGGATCATTGATGTAGATCGTTCGGTTAACCGTCTTTCGATTTCGGCAGATCGAACCTGAATACCGTCCCGTCATCGTCGGAACGAACCAAGGCGATATTGCCGCCATGGGCGCGCAGAATATCGCGAACGATCACCAACCCGAGGCCGGTGCCGCCTTGACGCGCCGAGCCGGCGAACGGCTGAAACAATTGCTCCTTGGCGCGCGGCGTCAGGCCGGGGCCGTTATCCGCGATCTCGATTTCGATCCTGTCGGATGCCGGGGCGGCGGTTACCCTGACCCGCGTCGCCCCCGCCTGGCGGGCGTTTTGCCCGAGATTCTGCACCGCGCGGAACAATTGCCGGTAATCGGCCACGACGTCGACGTCCGAGGATACGTCATTGCACCACTCGAACACGGCCGAGCCCGCAAGCGCCGCCTCTCCGGATTCCGGACCCGTGTACAGCAATCCGACTTCATCGATCAAACGCGCCAGCGGAAACCGCGTTCGTTCCAGCTTCGGGATGCCGTCGGCGACATAGTTCAACGTATCGCTGCAAAGATGCACCGCCTTATCGATCGCGTTGTATAGACGCGGCGTTACTTTCTTCACCTCGGGATCGTCGATATTCGCGAGCCGATCGGACACCAGCACCGCGGTCGCCAGGGTATTGCGCAGATCATGATTAATCTTGGCGACGGCGGCCCCCAACGTGGCCAGACGAGTTTTCTGGCGCAAGGCGGTGCGAACTTCCTGCTGCATGACGTTCAGCTCCCGCTGAGCGATGCCGATTTCATCCGTGCGGTTGCTCGAGGAAATGGTTCGGGATTCATCTTCGGGATCGTCGCGAAACGCCATCATACTCGTCGTGATCTGCCGCATCGGGCGCACCATGAGCCATTGCAACGTCAGATAAACCAGGAAGGCCGTCATCAGGGAAATCAGAATCGACAACTGCAGGATACGCCCTGAAAATCCATACATCTCCCGGCGCATCGGCCTTTCGTCGATGATGACTTCGACAAGCACACCCGGAATCTTCGGCGAGTCGTCGATTACCCGCAGAACCCGGTTCCCCTTCTGACGCAAGGTTTCGAAGGCATCCGCGACCCATATGAGTAAACCGCCCTTGCGCAAATCGACCACGAGATCGATCTTCGGCGGCATCCCGCCTTTCATCGCCATAACATGCCGGTTGGGCGTTCGCAGTACGATACCGTACGCATTGGCATGAAAGAGCAATTGTTCTTCGAGGTTCTTGTTCACCATGCCGTCGGGCATATCGGCCAAGGCCAGGACGGCGATATGCGCGCGCGCGATTTGCTCTTCGAGATAGTTCTTACGGTAGCGGGAAATGGACGGCACGTAAATCAGGACTTCCGCGATCATGACGAAAATGATCGTCATGATCAGAAGCCGCATCGACAATCCCGCTTTTGCTCTCGCCGGGCTTTTCGAGGAAGTGCTCGTATCCGTATCCGTCATATCGGCACTTTAGATCGGATCATGATTTATCGGAAATATTACTTGGTTCCGGTAAATCATGTGAATCCGATCTGCATCAATGATTTAGAGCAGAGTCACAGGGTTGCCGGAATGGTCGGCAATTTTGGCTCATGCCAAATGGTTGGCGATTTTGGCCCATGCCAAATGGTTGGCGATTTTGGCCCATGCCAAATGGTTGGCAATCAGCGATTCCGGCTAACCATGATCTGCTCTAGCACATCGATCCGGCATGAATGCCACCCGGATCGGGCCGCTATCCGAAATTGCGCAGGAAACGAAGGATCTTCTTGGTCCGTTCGCCGAACAGAAACGGATAATAATAACTGCCGGCGGCCCGCTTGCCGGCCTCGCCAAGGGTCGGATACGGCGCGATCATATTCGCCATCGCCCCGATTTTCATCTTTTGACCGACGGCCAAGATCCAGGGCTGAATCAGCTCGCCCGCGTGCATCCCGACGATCCCGGCGCCGAGCACCTTGCCGTTCTTGGCGGTGACGACCTTGATCTGCCCGGCGGTTTCCCGCTCCGCCTGGGCCCGGTCGTTTTCGCCGAAGGACCACCGCAAGACGCGGATCGTACCGGCGGCGGCGCGGGCCTGTTCCTCGGTCATGCCGACCTGCGCCAGCTCGGGCGCCGTATAGGTGACCCAGGGCACGGCGTCGTGATCGACCTTGGCCGGCAGCCGGAATAACGCGTTCTTGATCACCACCCCGGCGTGATATCCGGCCATGTGGGTGAATTGATAACCGCCGACGACGTCGCCGATGGCGAAAATCTTCTTGTTCGTCGTGCGCAAGCGCGCATCCACCTCGATGCCCTTCGGCGTGTACGCCACCGTCGCCTTTTCCAGATCGAGGCCCTCGACCGTCGGCTTGCGGCCGGCGGCAACCAGCAGGTGCGATCCTTCGATCTTCCGGGTCACGCCGTCCTGCTCGACGCTCACCGACACGCCCGCGGCACTCTTGGCGACCGCCGTGACTTTGACGTTTTCATGAATGGCGATGCCGTGCCGGATCAAGTGCGCGCGCACCACGCCGACCAGTTCCGGATCGTCCTTCGGCAGGATCGATGCCATCTCGAGGACCGTCACCTTGGCGCCGAGTTGGCCATGAGCCTGCGCCATTTCGATTCCGATCGGCCCGCCGCCGATGATGACGAGATGCTCCGGCAGGTCGTGCTGTTCGAAAACGGTTTCGTTGGTGAGATAAGGCACGTCCTCGAGCCCCGCAATCGGCGGCACGGCCGGTTGCGAGCCGGTCGCGATCACGAAACGCCGGGCCTGAATGCGCTGTCCGCCGGCCTCGACTTCGCGGGGACCGGTAAAGCGGGCCGCCGCCTTGATGACTCTCACGCCCAACCCCTCGAACCGCTCGACCGAGTCCATCGGCGCGATGGCGGCGATAACCCGCCGGACATGATCGTAAACCCGGGGACCGTCCACCGCCGGACCGTTGGCATCGACGCCGAACCGGTGCGCGCCGCGGACCGCCTCGGCGGCATGCCCGGCCGCCAAAAGCGCCTTCGAGGGCACGCACCCGGTGTTCAGGCAATCGCCGCCCATTTTGTCTTTTTCGATGAGAACGGTCGGCGCGCCCATTTGAGATGCGCCGGCCGCGACGGATAACCCGCCCGAACCGCCGCCGATAACGCAAATATCGGTCTCGATGACTTCCGGCATCGCTCGGGTCCCCCTTAAGAACCTATGCCCGCACGCGCGCGACTCTTTCTATACACGACGGGGATAAGCGACAGCAGAGCCAAACCGATCAAGGCCGAAAGAATTTCGGGCTCGAAAATTCTGTTAATGTCGGGCTCTCCCCCTTTGTCGATAATAGCACCCAACCCATTGCCGACCAGGCAATAAACGAACGTTCCCGGGATGATGCCGAAGAAGGTGCCCAAAACATACGTTCGTAACGGAACGCCCAAAACCGCCGGCACAAGATTGACGAGAAAGAACGGGAACAACGGCACCAGACGCAGGACCAGCAAGTAGCTCAGCGCGTTTTCCCGGAATCCCTCTTCCATCTTACGGATCGCGGGTCCGGCCTTGTCCCGGAAATAATCCCGGAACGCATACCGGGCGATCAGGAAAATCGCCACGGCCCCCAGGGTTGCCGACAAAACGACATATACCGTCGACTCGACGATACCGAACATAAAGCCGCCGGCAAGGGTCATCACCAGGGCACCCGGGATCGACGCGGCGACCATCACCGCATACAGTGCCATAAACGCGAGCACGACCAGAACACGATGGTCGGCGGTCCAGCCGAGGAGGATCTGGCGGTGATTTTTGAGGGTATCGAGCGTGACGTACCGAGGCCCGTCCAACAGAAAAAAGGTGACAAAAATAGCCATAATAACGGCGACCGGCAGCAATCGCTTAATCCAGGAAGGTTTCGCGCGCGCGCGCGGCGCTGTCGAATTTGGCACGGTCATCGTCGTCGTATCCGTTGAAAACTGCGGAATTTAGGCGGCAACCCCCTTATCTTGCCCGCCATCGCCCCGTAGGCAAGCCTGTATACTGAATCCCCTTGTCACCGGCCAGTCACCTTTGTGTGAGAAAATGTGAGGGAATCGCGCCCCGGCGTTGACTTCGCCCAGGCAAGACCGTATACACCGGGCCTAAATTTACCCACGTTTTTTACTGTTTTATTTTTGTTTTCTTGGGAGTTGACCCGTGAAACGCACCTATCAGCCAAGCAAGCTCATCCGCAAGCGCCGGCACGGGTTCCGTAAACGCATGGCAAGCGTCGGCGGACGAAGGGTTCTAGCCTGCCGCCGAGCCAAAGGGCGCAAGCGTCTTTCCGCTTAAATTTCGACAGAGCAGGCCATGATCGCGCGCTTGAAACGGCGTTCCGAATTTCTCCGTATCGCCCGCGCTCAGACCAAGTGGGTGACGCCGGGCTTGATTCTGCAAATCCGCAAACGGTCCCCGGCCGATACTGCGGCGGCTGAAATGCCGGCGCTCCGGGTCGGCTTCACCGTCAGCCGGAAAGTCGGCGGCGCGGTTCAACGCAACCGCGCCAAACGTCGTTTGCGGGTGGTTGCCGAGCGCCTTCTTTCGGCTCATGCCGCGCCGGGATTCGATTACGTGATCATCGGCCGCAGAGGGACTCTCACGCGAACCTTCGATGCCCTCGGCAAGGATCTGGAAAGCGCCCTGAAACGGCTCGACGTCTATATGGATATTCCGTTACACCACATCTCGACCGGGGCATAAACCGCATGACGATCTTCAAGTGGCTCCTGCGCGGCATGATTCGGATATACCAACTCATTCTGGCGCCGGCGGTCCATAGCATTGTCCCGATCCAGGGCGGCTGCCGGTTTCATCCCAGCTGCTCGGCCTATGCCCAGGAGGCCGTCGAACGATACGGATTTTTTTCGGGCGGCCGGCTGATGCTCAAAAGGCTATGCCGCTGTCACCCGTGGGGCGGCGCGGGCGTCGACCCGGTCCCGGACCGGTTACCCGGCTCCCGTCCCTCATTGATCAAAACCCAGCGATAGGCCGACCGACATGATAAACGAACAACAGCGGAATCTGCTTCTCGCCATCGTGATCTCGGTCGCCATCGTGCTTGGGTTCGAGTTCCTGTACCCGAAAGAGAAACGCCAGCCCCAGCCGCAACAAACGCAAACGGAACAGGCGGCAAAGCATCAAGCCGCGAAAGTTCCGCCGAAAAGCACGCCCCAAACGGCGCCGGCCGACCGACAAACCGCACAAGGGGAACCGACCGCGCCGACGACGGCGCCGGTAACGGCTCCGTCCGGCGCGCAGCAACCCGCGCAAGCCCCGAGCATTCCCATGCCCGATGCCGCCGGCATCCCGCAAGCCCCGATTGTGCCGGGCGCCGATGCCGCCCGCGCGGAACAAACCCGCGCCGATCTTCTTAAGAAAAGCCCGCGGATCAAAATCAATACGCCGCGCCTGCACGGCTCGATCGCGCTGAAAGGCGGGCGGATCGACGACCTGACCCTGGCCGATTACCGCGCAACCCTCGATCCCAAGAGCACCGAAATCGTTCTGCTGTCGCCCTCGAACGGTCAGGGCGGGTACTTTGCCGAATTCGGCTGGGTCGCCGGCGCCGGCGCGACCCCGGTCCCCGACGCCAACACCGTCTGGCAGGCCGACATTCAAACATTGACCCCGTCGGCCCCCGTGACGCTGAGCTGGAATAACGGCAAGGGCCTCACCTTCAAGCGCACGATCGCCGTCGATGCGGATTACCTGTTCACGATCACCCAGCGCGTGGAGAACCAAGGCGGTCAAGCCGTGACGCTCTATCCCTACGGCTTGATCCTGCGCCGCGGCACCCCGCAGGTAACCGGGTTCTACATTCTCCATGAAGGCCTGCTCGGCGTCTTCAACGGTGTCCTTCAGGAGGTCGATTACGATGACATCCGCGACAAGAAAACCATTCAAAACAAATCGGCCGGCGGCTGGCTCGGCATCACCGACAAATACTGGCTGACGGCGCTGGTGCCCGACCAGCAGAAGGAAGTCAGCACGCGTTTCTTCAGCCGCAAGGAACAAAACCTCGATCTTTATCAAACGGATTTTCTCGGCCAAGCCGTAACCCTGCAGCCGAACGGCAGCGCGCAATCCGTCACCCGGTTTTTCGGCGGCGCCAAGGAGATGAAGACTCTCACCAAATACATGGATCAAAACAAGATCGAGAAGTTCGATCTCGCCATCGATTGGGGCTGGTTCTGGTTCCTGACCAAACCGATCTTCATCGCGATGATCTGGATCTATGAATATGTACTGAACTACGGTGTCGCGATCATCCTTCTCACGATCGCCATCAAGATCGTGTTCTTCCCGCTGGCGAACAAATCCTATGAAGCCATGAGCAAGATGAAGAAGCTCCAACCGGAAATGGAGAAGCTGCGCGACCGCTTCAAGGAAGACAAACAACGGCTCAATCAGGAAATGATGGCGCTCTACAAGCGCGAGGGTGCCAACCCGGCGTCGGGCTGCCTGCCGATCCTGATTCAGATTCCGGTGTTCTTCGCGCTTTATAAGGTGTTGTTCGTCACCATCGAGATGCGCCACGCACCGTTCTTCGGCTGGATTCACGATCTCTCGGCGCCGGACCCGACGACGCTGTTCAACCTGTTCGGCCTGATCCCCTGGACGCCGCCCGAGTTCCTCATGATCGGCGTATGGCCGTTGATCATGGGCGGTTCGATGTATCTACAACAGATGCTCAACCCGCAGCCGGCCGATCCGATCCAGGCCAAAATCTTCATGTTTCTGCCGCTGGTCTTTACGATTTTGCTGGCGCAGTTCCCCGCCGGGCTGGTGATCTATTGGGCGGTGAACAACGTGCTGTCGATCGCCCAGCAATGGGTCATCATGAAACGGATGGGCACGGTTTAACGCGGTCCGCCGGGTTTCACGGTCCCCACACAACGGTCCTTGATATGACGGAACCGGAAGCGGACGACGAGGCCCTGGAAGCCGGGCGCAAGCTGTTCACCCAGCAATGCGACTTTCTCCTGGGCGCGGCGCGGCGCGACGACATCCCCGAAACGACTCTGCCCGAGATTGCCTTCGCCGGGCGCTCCAACGTCGGCAAATCGAGTCTCCTGAACGCGCTCACGGGCCGGAAAACCCTGGCGCGCACGTCGAACACGCCGGGGCGCACCCGCGAAATCAATTTCTTCGATCTGGCCCACCGCCTTATTCTCGCCGATCTGCCGGGATACGGCTACGCGCGGGCCTCGAAGCAATTGATCCGGCAATGGACCGGGCTGGTCAACGATTACCTGCGCGGCCGCGTCCAGCTTAGGCGCGTCGCGCTCCTGATCGACGCCCGCCACGGCCTGAAAGATTCCGACGAGCGCGTGATGACGATGCTCGATACGGCCGCCGTCTCCTACCAGGCGGTCCTGACCAAGGCGGATAAGGTTCCCGCCGCCAAGCTCGACGCGACCCGGGAGGAAATCGCCAAGGCCTTCGCCAAGCATACCGCGGCACATCCCGAGGTCGTCGCCACCAGCGCGCGGACCGGCCTCGGAATCCCGGAATTACGGGCCATCCTCACGACACTGGCGGCGGAGAGCGATCTGCAGTAAGTTCCCCCCGCCATGACAAAAAAAGCGCCCGAGAACACGCCCAAGAACACGATGGATAAAACGGAAAAGACCCGCGACGACTGGCTCGCCCAGGCCAAAACCCTGTCCGAGGCGCTGCCCTATATGCGCCGCTATTCCGGCGAGACCATCGTCATCAAATACGGCGGCCACGCCATGGGCGATGCCGATCTCGCCAAGCTGTTCGCGCGCGACGTAGTGCTGCTGCGCCAGGTCGGCATGAACCCGGTCGTCGTGCACGGCGGCGGACCCCAGATCGGCAAGATGCTGGAACGGCTCAAAATCAAGAGCGAATTTATCGACGGCCTGCGCGTGACCGACCGGGCGACCGTCGACGTGGTCGAGATGGTGCTGGTCGGCTCCATCAACAAGGAAGTCGTCACCGCGATCAACGAAGCCGGCGGGTCCGCCGTCGGCCTGTCGGGCAAGGACGGTAATCTCATCGTCGCCGAGAAGCTGCGGCGCACCAAGCGCGACCCGGATTCCAACATCGAACGAATTCTCGATCTCGGCCTGGTCGGCGATCCGACGGAAATCTCGCCGGACATACTCGACATGTTCGACGAATCCGACATCACGCCGGTCATCGCGCCGATCGGCGTCAGCAAGACCGGCGAAACGCTCAACATCAACGCCGACACGGCGGCCGGCGCGATCGCCTCGGCCCTGGCAGCGAAACGCCTGCTCATGCTGACCGACGTGACCGGCGTGCTCGACAAGGACGGTAACCTCATTCAGCAGCTCACCGCCAGCGAGGCCCGCAAGGGCATCAAGGACGGCACCATCACCGGCGGCATGATCCCGAAGGTGGAGACCTGCATTCAGGCGGTCGAGAACGACGTCGACGGCGCGGTCATTATCGACGGCCGGGTGCCGCACGCCATCCTGCTCGAAATCTTCACTGAACACGGCGCCGGCACCATCATCGTGCCCGATTGAGCCGTTCGATGGCGGACCCGCAACGCCTCGCCGACATCCGCCATGCCGAAACCTGGGTATTCGACCTCGACAACACTCTGTACCCCGCGACGTGCGATTTGTTCTCCCAGATCGACGTGCGTATGCGCGACTTCATCGCCGCGTTCCTCGCCATCGAAAACGACGCGGCCTACCGCCTTCAGAAGCAATATTTCCGGGAATACGGCACCACCCTGTGCGGCATGATGACGTGTCACGGCATGGACCCGCAGGCGTTCCTCGAACACGTGCATGATATCGACGTGAGCCCGGTGCCGCCGAGCCCGAACCTGGAAGCCGCCCTCGAACGTCTGCCCGGGCGAAAATTCATCTTCACCAACGCGACCACCGATCACGCCGAACGGGTGATGGACCGGCTCGGGGTCAGCCATCACTTCGAGGATATCTTCGATATCCGGCGCACCGGGTTCGTGCCCAAGCCCGAGCCGGCGATCTACGGCCAACTCCTCAGGGATTTCGCCATCGAGCCCGCCAAGACGGTGATGGTCGAGGACATCTCGCGCAACCTCGCGCCCGCCGCCGCCCTCGGCATGACCACGGTCTGGGTCAAGACAGACACCAAATGGGGCCACGCCAGTTCGGCCGAGGCGCACGTCCATCACGTGATCGAGGACCTCACCGCCTGGCTGACGGATATCGCCGGGGCATGACGAAGAGAATACATGCGGCGGGCTCGCCTTATTGACAGAACCGCCCCGCTCGCTCATCTTCACAGCCTCATCCGCTTATTTTCACAATTCGCCGTTCAAAATCATGGATTTACAAGCTCTGCAGCAGACTATTGACCAAGCGTGGGAAGACCGCGACGGGGTCACGCTCAAAACCCAAGGCGCCGTCCGCGAGGCGGTCGAGGCCGCGCTGGACTTGCTCGATTCGGGCGCGGCCCGGGTCGCCGAGAAGAAAAACGGCGCCTGGACCGTCAACCAATGGCTCAAGAAAGCGGTCCTGCTGTCGTTCCGCCTCAACGACATGGTCGCCATCCCGGGCGCGCCCGGCGGCGCTTCCTGGTTCGACAAGGTGCCGAGCAAGTTCGACGGCTGGGACGACGCCCGTTTCCGTAAAGCGGGTTTTCGCGCCGTGCCGGGCTGCGTGGTCCGCCGGTCCGCCCACATCGCGCCGGGCGCCATTCTGATGCCGAGTTTCGTCAACCTCGGCGCTTACGTCGATTCCGGCACCATGATCGATACCTGGGCGACCGTCGGCTCGTGCGCCCAAATCGGCAAGAACTGCCATATTTCCGGCGGCGCCGGCATCGGCGGCGTGTTGGAGCCGCTGCAGGCCGAACCCGTGATCGTCGAGGACAACTGCTTCGTCGGCGCGCGTTCGGAAGTCGCCGAAGGCGTGATCGTCGAGGAAGGCTCGGTGCTGTCCATGGGCGTTTATATCGGTGCCTCGACCAAGATCGTCGAACGCGCCACCGGCAAGATCCATTACGGCCGGGTGCCCGCCTATTCGGTCGTGGTACCGGGCACGCTGCCGGGCAAGGACGCGGCGAGTCCGTCCTTGTACTGTGCCGTCATCGTCAAGCGCGTGGACGAAAAGACGCGCGCCAAAACCTCCGTGAACGAATTGCTCCGTGACGAACGCTCTTGACCCCGTCGAACTGTCGCGCGCGCTGATCCGCTGCCCGAGCGTCACCCCGGCCGATGCCGGGGCGCTCGGCGTTTTGGAGAAAACCCTGAGCGGCCTCGGCTTCGACTGCCACCGGCTTAAATTCACGGCCGAGAACACGCCCGACATCGATAACCTGTACGCCCGTTTCGGCACCGGCTCGCCGAACTTCTGCTTCGCCGGCCACACCGACGTGGTGCCGGTCGGCGACGAGGGCGGCTGGGCCGTGCCGCCGTTCGAGGCCCGCATCGAAAACGGCAAGCTGTACGGGCGCGGCGCGTCGGACATGAAAACCGCGATCGCGAGTTTCGCCGTCGCCGCGCAGCGTTTCCTCGCCGAGCACGGCGACACTTTCAAGGGCTCGATCAGCTTCCTCATCACCGGCGACGAGGAAGGCCCCGCGATCAACGGCACCAAGAGAGTCCTCGAATGGCTCGCGGCGCGCGGCGAGACGCTGGATGCCTGCATCGTCGGCGAGCCGACCAATCCGGAAAACCTCGGCGACATGATCAAGATCGGCCGGCGCGGCAGCCTGAACGTGAAGCTCGCCGTACGCGGCGTGCAGGGCCATTCCGCCTATCCGCATCTGGCCGACAACCCGGTGCCGAAAGTGCTCAAGATGTTGAGCGCGCTCAACGACACGCCGCTCGATGACGGCAACGATCATTTTCAGCCCTCGACGCTCGCGATCACCACCATCGACGTCGGCAACCCGGCGACCAACGTCACGCCCGCGCAGGTCCATGCCGCCTTCAACGTGCGCTTCAACGACGAGCACACCAGCGAGAGCATTATCGCCTGGGTCAAAAAAACCTGCGACGCCGTCACGCCCGACTACGACATGGACGTGCACGTCACCGGCGAATCGTTCCTGACCCCGCCGGGGCCCCTGAGCGACATCCTGAGCCGCGCGGTCGAGAAATCCACCGGGCGCACGCCCGAGCTCAGCACCACCGGGGGCACCTCGGACGCGCGCTTTATCAAGAACTACTGCCCGGTCGCGGAATTCGGCATGTCCGGCCAAACCATGCACAAGACCGACGAGCATGTTTCGATTGCGGACATCAAGGCGCTGGCAGATATCTATCAGACGGTCCTGGAAGACTATTTTCGAAACGGGTGAGCATGATCACGGCACGGGAAGTCATCGCAGGCCTGTATGGCGCGTTTCGGCTGGCCCGTCTGGACCGGGGCGGCGCGCGTTATTTCGATAAATCCCTGGACGGCTTCTGGCGCTCATTCTTCGCCGCCGTCATCATCCTGCCTCTCTATATCGTTCTGCTCGCCCTGCGCTTCGGCGAACCGGGCCTCACGCAACACCCGTTCCGCTACCTCAGCATCGAAATGATCGCCTACGTGACGGCCTGGGTCGCGTTTCCTCTGGCCGCGCTGCCGCTGGCGCGCGCCCTCGACAAGGAAGACCGCTACCTCGGCTTCATCGTCGCCTACAATTGGGCGTCCGTCCTGCAAAACGCGCTCTACCTGCCGATCGCCATGATCGTGGTGACGCAACTGCTGCCCGCCTCGGGCGCGAATTTTATCAGCTTCGTCGCGCTCGGCTTCATCATGGCCTATACGTGGTTCATCGCCCGCGTGATGCTCGACGTGTCCGCCGGCATCGCCGTCGCCGTGGTCGGCATGGATCTGGTCCTGAGTATCCTGATCCGCACCTTCTCCGAAGGCATGATGCGCGCGGGGTAAGCAACACCCGATAGAATTTAATTCCGTCATGCCCCGGTGCAAGGAGTCAAGGGGGTGCCCCCCTTAAACCCCCGGCCGGGCGATGACGGGATAAGAGGATGAACCACGGAGACGCGAAGACACGGAGGTACAGGAAAAAGCCGTACGGCGTTTTTTCTTCTCGGTGTCTCTGTGCCTCTGTGGTTCGATAATCTTGTCTGAAGAGACTTTTTACGGACGCTAATAAACGACTTCCTTGAGATAGAGCCCCTCGGCGGGCGCGGTTTCTCCGGCGGCCGAGCGCGCACGGGCTGCCAAGGCGGCTTTCACGTCCCGCGCCGTCCATTTGCCCTCGCCGACCAGCTTGAGGGTGCCGACCATGTTGCGCACCTGATGATGCAGAAACGAGCGCGCACGCACGTTGAAGACGATTTCCTCGCCCGCGCGCGTCACGTCCAACACGTCGAGGGTTTTCTCCGGCGATTTTGCCTGGCAGTGGGTCGCGCGAAACGACGTGAAGTCGTGCGCGCCGACGAGTCCCTGCGCG
>JBBDTH010000146.1:0-19558 GCA_040904505.1 Rhodospirillales bacterium
TCGACGTATGACGCTGCTTCTTCGGACGGTCCTCGTCCTCGGCCAGAATGCGATCGATGATGCCGACAAACGGATCGAGCTTCGGGCGCGTCGGCAGTGTCTTGCGTACATAGCCCGGCGGCACCGAAAACGTCAGCATCTTCTTCACCGTCCGAGGATCAATGCCAAAACGACGTGCCGCTTCACGGCCACTCAAACCCTCAATCATCACCGCGCGACGAACCCGAGCATACAATTCCACTGTCTTCATCCCCCGCCCTTCGCTCAAAAACAAAGGGCAAACACTGATGCATTTTTGCTCCGGCCAAAACGCCAATTCCGGCCGCTTCAGTGAGGGATTATTGCTCCGGCGTTCTCACGCTGCTGGTGAAACTGAAAAAGGTCGCGAGAGAAAATATCGAAATTGCAGAATCTGAGAGTGACGAAGAAAAAAAATTCCAGTCCATAGCCGATGCGCTTCGGGCTGAATTACAGCGCTCCAATGAGGCCACTGCTGTTTGGCCAACTGACACTGACTTCCAAAAGTCATGGCTATCAAAGCCCATCTACGTGAAGTCAAGGATTGATCGTTGCGCAATGGTATTGCGCGCGCTGGAAGAGGCCATGCGTACTTCAAAAACCGAAGGTTCAGTGCTTCAAGGCAAACTGACAGTCGAACATATCCTTCCGCAAAAGGGGTCTCTTGAAGATTATCCCTATGCCGAAAAGATGCCAGCTAATGAAGGCGAAACCATCGAACAAACGCACTTTCGCATTCTCCACACGATCGGGAATTTGACGCTCCTCACTCAAGAGCTGAATTCGTCCGTGAGCAATGGTCCGTATCCTGAAAAGCGTGCCGAGATCATCGAACATAGCGATCTACGTCTTAATGCCTGGTTGCGCAAAGACGAAAAAAAGAACTGGTCAGAAGCCGATATTCTGGATCGCGGCGAGACACTCTTTACTTACGCAAAAGATATTTGGCCGTTGCCAACTGAAGTTGCGATTAAAGTAGCTGGCGAGATTTCTGAATGAACGCCGTCGAAATAGAAGAGGCCATATCACAACTTGCTGAGCAGCCATTTGACGTTGCCGAGTTCCCTTATTCGAACCAGCTCGGCTGGATATCGAAGTGAAGGATCGTTTTGGTAATCCAGTCGTGCCACGCGAGTGGTTTTTGACCTTGCCCCCTTTATTCCCCCGTTTATGAGTAGAATCTGCTCTGGTTATCCGTATCCCGGATGTTGTGCTTGCGTATCCTCCACGCCTTCACCGTTCGCCTCAAATTAAACAGCGCTGTCGCATAATACAGTCCCTTGAATATCAACAAAGGCACACGAATCGGTGTCGCGCCATAGACGTCGCCCGCTAGCACCGACAGCAGCGCCTCTTTTGCACGCAGAATGTTGCGCGGCCTCATGAACATATCGAGCATGGTGGGATCGGTCACCCGATAGATGAACCAGGAAAACGCTTTCGGACCAACCCGCATCGTGGCATCGAATTTTTTCAACGCCTTGGCCGCCTGCCGCGGACGGCACAGACAGGTGTCCACAGCCTCGGCCCCGGCAAAGGCACTCTGCATGGCTAGCATGACACCGGAAGAAAATACCGGATCGATGAACGCATAGGCGTCGCCCAGCAGCAGGTAATTGCTGCCATGAGCATGGTCACACACATAGGAATAGTTGCCGGTGGCTTCCACCAGCGACGCCAGGTGCGCATCTCGCAGCCGCTCGCCCAGCGTCGCGCACTGGGCGATGGTTTGCCAAAAAAACTGTTCGAGCGATTTCTCGCCGCGCGTCTTCAGATAGTATGGCCAAGTCACTGCGCCAACGCTGGTTGCACCATCGATCAGCGGAATGAACCAGAACCAGCCATGGTCGAACCAGAAAATGGTGATATTTCCCGCAGCCTTTCCCTGGCTGCGTTCGGCTCCCGTAAAGTGCGCGTAGATGGCGGCACTGGCGTGTTGCTTGTTTCTCTGCTTGGCTTTGAGGCGGTTGCCGAGGAACGTATCCCGGCCGGACGCATCCAGCAGGAAACGTGCATGCACCGTTTCGATGGCGTCGTCATCGTGGCAGGCCTGCACCTGCACGCCGGTATTGCCGGGCAAGAACTCCACGTCCTGTACCTGACAGCCCTCCACGACACGAGCGTTTTTGCGGCTGGCGTTGCGGATCAGGATCTCATCAAACTCGGCGCGGCGCACCTGATAAGCCATGGGCATGGACTTGTCGATGGCATCGGCAAATTGAAACGATTGCTTATGCTCGTGCCATGGCGAAACAAATTCCGCGCCCCATTTTTCCATGCCAATGGCTTTGACCTCATTCGCCACGCCAAGCCTCTCAAAAAGGGCTAGGTTCGCAGGCAGCAGAGATTCGCCAATGTGGAAGCGTGGATGGCGCGCCTTTTCAAACAGGGTCACGCGGTAGCCGCGCTCGGCCAGCAACGCCGCAGCGGTAGAGCCCGCGGGACCACCGCCAATGATGGCAACGTCGCAGGCCGTTACCGCACCGACGGAGGCGAACGGGAGTGGGTTCACTGCGCGGATGACTCCTGATTCGACGTTTCGCAACGATATAGCACAGGGGTGGCGCCTGGGGGTAGCATGAACGACACAGAGTACCCCGCAAGAGAGCAATTTGTATACTTTGACAGGTGCTAAAGCAGAAATTTAGTTTATCGAGTGGTTAAATTACCGAATAACATTGCGGCGAACTGCCTAGTAAGTTCAGGCAAAAGGTCTTGAGGGTGATCGCCGCCAAATGTAAACCACTTACTACTGGCACTGCGCACGGTGGAAGCGATCTTCTTGCCCGTTTTAACGTCAAAGGCAACAAAACGAATGGTAATGCGATCTGGTCTGCCGGACCATTCCGTTGCACGGTCCTCCCAGTGTAAAATCATCGGTTCGATGACATAATCAAAATTTTTGTTGCGTGCCTGGATGAGAGCTTTGTCAATATCGTCATTGTTGGCAGATATTAGAACTTTGCTAGCGTGTATTGACAATGCGGCACGCACCTCGCTCGCCAACATCATGCCTGATTGCGAATATTTAATTCTGCCGTAGTGCCCATCGGCGGGCAAGATCACGTGGAAACTCTTGCCGGAAGAAACCAGGGCTAGGGGTGTTTCGGCGGCATCAATCCGATACTTGCTTGTGCATCCGGTAATAAGAAAAATAAGTGCAATTACCAAAAGTTTTTTCATGGCTCAGAGATCCCTCAATTCTGCAATAGCCCATAAATAGGGTGGCTCCATTGTATGCCACGTGATTGATAAAATGCTCCCGGCGAGTATTACCTTGACCGTGTCGCCGAACCGCCAAAAGTCGGAAGCCAGCAACGCATCTTGGGCGTCGGGTTTATGCCTGCAGGCTTTAATACTGGCTTCCCATCCGGTCCAGAATTTGTAGAACTGTGCGGCGTCAGCGTACACCGATAGTGGCGTGGATTGACCTGAGAAGATGGATTCAGCCAGGGCCTTGAAATTGCGATCTTGAGCTGTGTCCTCGACATCAATCCCGACCAGCACGTGATCATTAACGGCAATACCGACCGTATCCTTGCGATGGGCAATGGATAGTCCGGGAGACTGGAGATCGATAGGCTTGTGTAAGGCGTCATCAGCTTTTCCGGCCGAATACCAGTGGCGCCGGATCAACGCACGGGCAAGCAGGGACTGGTTTTGTCTATTCCGAGCTTGGAAACGTCTGACATAAGTATGATCGTCGTCGGTGTTCCAGCGCTGGGACAAGGCGCGCCATTCGGACGATTTCAAGGATGCGAAAGCAGTGTAGGTATCCATATCCATTGATTTCGAATTTCACGTCAGTGTCGGGGTTTTGCCGGTTACTGAGGATTATCTTCGGCTTGCAGGGTGGTCCATATAAAATTGTATAACATGAAAACGGCAATCTTTACAGTTGAAATCAGTAGGGAAAGCCGCAATGATGATCTTATAGTGCTGGCTTGTCTAAGGCATAGGGGGGGGATCATAAAATGTTAAAAATCAAGGTATTAACGGGAGTCTTCGCGATTTGCCTCGTGCTGTCGGCGTGTGTCAAATATCACGATTTCTACAATGTTAAGGATGCTCTGTTGCCGTCAGCGGCCTCGCAGATGTCTCAAGATGATCTCGATAAGGCCGTCATCAAGGCGGCGACGATGCGCGGTTGGGTCGCGCGGGTCATTTCCTCCGGCCTTCTTCGCGCCGAAATCGCCAAGCGGCGGCATAGAGCCGCCATCGAGATTCGAATATCGCAAAACGCTCTATCCATAAAAAACATCTCGACGGAAAACCTAACCGATGAAGACGGGCAGGTACACCGCAATTATAACCGATGGGTTAGAAACCTTGAAAGCGACATCAAGACAGTGGTCGCTCGTGGCAAAAAGTAATCGACCCACAAGGATCGGTCAGTCGTCAGATGGATGCTTACGTTAGAGATTGGCAGGCGTGGTCGCCGACGTGCCCGAGTAAGGCCGATTGGATCACGGCAGTTGGAGGGCAGACGGAGGCGGCCGTGGCGGACTCGCCCTCGCCGGCCGCTTTTCCGGCAATGTTGCGGCGACGCCTTGGGGGGCTTCATCGGCATGCCGTCGATACCGTGGGAAGATTGGCGGATTTGAACAAGGCGATTTTCGTCGTCGGCTCGCGCCACGGCGATTACGGACGTACTGTCCGTCTTCTCGAAAGCCTGGCAGACGATGATGAAGTATCGCCCGCGGATTTCAGCCTTTCCGTTCACAATGCCCTGGCTGGTCTTCTGTCGATCGCGATGAAAAACCGCCAAAGCCATGTTTCCATTGCCGCCGGTCCGGACACCTTTAATGCGGTATTTATGGAATCTTTTGGCCTATTGTACCGGCATCCCGGCACGCCGGTGGTCGTGATTTGTTGCGATGAGCCCTTGCCGGCCTCATATACGAGTATGATCGATCTCGATGAGAGCGATCCGGTCGTGCTTGCCGTATTGCTGCAGGGCTCAAAGCCGGCGAACGGCGATGATGCCGTCGCGCTGAATGTAGAGGTCGTTTCCGGCACGGGGGCGTCGGAAAACATGGAAACGCAGATCGGATCGTTTATTCGGTTGATGTGCGCTGAAGAGTCCGCCGAAACCCGTAGCCGTGATTTGGCATTGGCCTGGAGCCGCCATGTTTAAGCGTCTGAATTATCATTGGCGGCAAGTGTTTTCCGGGCTTGGATTCATCCTGTTCAGTCTGGGCGGCGGCCTTCTGGTCGTTACGGCCTTTCCATTAATTCGGCTGGTGTATCGTCGCCCCGAACGGCGGATCGCGGCGACCCGAACGGTCATCCATAATACATTCCGCGTATTTGTATATTATCTTCACGCGCTCCGTATTCTCAGCTTCGAGATGAGGAATATCGAGGTGCTTGCGGCATGTGACGGCGTTATCGTGGTTTCGAATCATACGACATTGATCGATGTTGTCGTCATCATGTCGCTCCTCCCCAATGCCCAATGCGTGGTGAAGCATCAGCTCTGGAACAGCATGTTCTTGGGCGGCGTCGTCCGGGCGGCGGGGTATGTCCGCAACGACGAGGACGCCGAAGTTCTCATTGCAAACTGCCTTAAGGGGATCAAGGCCGGAGGTAATCTCATTATTTTTCCGGAAGGGACCAGAACCCTGCCGGGTGAAGTGCGAAAGTACCAACGAGGATTTGCGAACATCGCCATTCAAGCGGATGTGGACATTCAATGTCTCGTGTTGTCGTGCCGTCCGCTGATGCTATGGAAGGGAAGCCGTTGGCACCAAGTGCCGGATACACGCTCCCACTACATAATTGAAGTTGTTGATCGTGTGAAAATAGACGAGTTTAGGCATATCGAGTCGCAAGCGATGGCCGCGCGGCGCGTGACGGAACATACGCAACGACTCATCACGGAAAGACTCGCGAATGCCTGACCTGGAATCGGAAATTAAAGCCTTAATCATAGAAAGCCTGAGTTTGGAAGACGTCTTCGCGGCGGATATCGACAGCGCGGCGCCCTTATTCGGCGAGGGGCTGGGGCTTGATTCCATCGATGCGCTGGAACTGGGTGTCGCCATCAGAAAGCGTTATGGTATTAAGATCGAAGCGGCGACGGAAGAAATTAGAAATCATTTTTTTAGCGTGCAAACGCTGGCGAAATTCGTGGCGGAAAAACAATCCTAACCCATGATGACACGCGAAAACATACTTGAAACGTTGAAGACTCACTTGGAGGAGTTGCTGGAAATTTCTCCCGATGACGTTACGATGGAAAGTCGTCTGAACGAGGATCTGGATATCGATAGTATCGATGCGGTCGAATTGATCGTCCGGCTGCAGACATTGACGGGAACGCGAATACCGCCGGCGGAATTCAAGGCTGTTCGAACCATCGGCGATGTCGTCGACTGCGTGGCGGCCGTCATGAAGAAGTAGAGTTGCTATGAGGCACCACTGGGCGGGTATATTGATTGTCACGTTCGGTGTCTTGTACCCGGCCCTCGTCTATATCGGCCTCACCGTTTTTTCCCCGACAGTCGTTATTTTTTTCGTTCTTGTTTTTGCATTATTTCAAGGGTTCATCAAGGGGCGTTCGCCGATCAATACGGCAACGCGGGTCGGCGCCTTGGTGGCCGGGGTGTGCGTCCTGATAGTCGGGATCATCGATCAAAATCTAGCGGCTAAGATCTATCCGATGGTGGTCAACGCGGCTTTGGCCTGCCTTTTCGGCTATTCCTTGATCGCGCCGCCGACTGTAATCGAGAAAATTGCGCGGTTGCGCGAACCGTTGCTGTCGGAGGGTGCCGTGGCATATACCCGCACCGTGACGATCGTATGGCTTATTTTCTTCGTCGCTAACGGCACGATGGCGGCGGTTACGGCGGTTTTTATGTCCACCGAAATTTGGGCGCTTTATAACGGACTGATCGCGTACGTTTTGATCGCTGTTTTATTTCTCGGTGAACGCTGTATCCGATCGCTTGTCCTGGGGCGAAGCGCATAATGCCGATCAGACCGCTTTCCACGCTTTTTTCATCCCCGCTCGCGGAGCGCGCTGACGCTTGTGCCGCGTTCGACGACGGCGGGACCGTTACGTTTTTTCAACTTAAAAAGCGTATTGCCGCGATGGCGGCGACGCTTCGCGGTGAAAACATCACCCGGGGTTTGTTGGTGGCGGAGGATAGTCTTGATTTTGTCGTCGGCATGATGGGCCTGCTGCACGCAGGCGCGGACGTCGTGATTCCGCCGAACAACCGGCCTGGGATGTTGGAGGCGCTGAAGGACCATTACGATGCCGCGATCACGAATATCTCGATTGAGGTATCGGGGCGGAGCATCGTTATTGACGGCGCAGAATCCGATGAGGCTGTAATGCCGCTTGATGAAAATCGCGCATCGATCCGAATATTCACGTCCGGTTCGACGGGCGAGGCGAAGGCTGTCAACAAGTCACCGGCGTCTTTTCAGGCTGAAGCCGCTGCCTTGGAGTCGCTCTGGGGGGGCAGGCTCGGCAATATTCCAGTGCAAGCAATGGTGCCACATTATCATTTGTATGGGCTGACGTTCAAGATATGTTGGCCCTTGATGTCGGGTCGGGCATTCGACCGCCGCTTGTTTCCATTCTGGGAGGATTGGTTCGCGGCGATCCGTCCGGATGTGCTTCTGGTGACCGGCCCGGCGCATCTGCACCGCATGGGCGGTTTGGCACCGCTGGCGCCGAATATTCGACCCCGTTTCGTGTTGTCGGCCGGCTCACCGTTGGACGCCGCCGGCGCGAGCGCGGCGGCATCGATCCTCGGCCGTTATCCTCACGAGATTTTCGGGGCGACGGAAACGGGCGCGATCGCCTGGCGCGACCGGGCCGATGGCGCGCCGCCCTGGCAACCGTTGCCGGGGGTTCGGGTTCTTGACCGCAGCGGTAAACTCTTTCTGGAAAGTCCGTTCGCGATGGGGGCGAACTCGACGGAAGATCGGATCGACATGGTCGAGGGCGGCCGGTTTCGTTTTCTCGGCCGGGACGACCGGGTCCACAAGATCGGCGGCAAGAGAATAAGTTTGGGGGCGCTGGAACAGGCGTTAGCAGCTTTGGACGAGGTGGCGAGTGCGCGGGTCGTGGCTCTCGGCGGCGCGCGGCCGGTTCTCGGCGCTGCCGTCCGCTTGAGCGCCGCCGGCATCACGCGTCATGAGACGGAAAAGCGTCGTGGGCTCGTGAAATTTCTGCGTGACGCGGTGATGCGGCGGGAGGATGCGGCGGTCGTGCCGAAACGATGGCGGTTCGTCGAGGAATTTCCGGTCGACGCTCTCGGCAAGGTCAACGATACCTCGTTGCAGGCATTGTTCGAGAGAGCGGGGAAAGCACAGGCTCCGGCAATGCCCGAAACCGTGGCTGCCGCGGTCGATGGCACATCGGTTCGCCTGACGCTTGCGATCGATGCCGGGCTGCGGTGGTTCGAGGGACACTTTCCGGGGCATCCGGTCTTGCCGGCCGTCGTGCAATTGGATTGGGTCGCGACGTTCGCCGAGCGGTATCTCGGATTGCCGCGCCTGCCGTTTTGCCGCTTCAGCATGAAATGCCGGAAAACCATCGCGCCCGGCGATCCCGTCGAACTTGAGATTGCGTGGCGGGAAAAAGACGCGCGCCTGACGTTCACCTATGCGAACGGTGATGATATCTACTCGTTGGGAACCTGCCGATTGGGATCGCTGTGAACATCGCCGCCGTCATCCCAAGCTTCGATCATTACCGGAAACTCCCGTACATCGTCGAAACCTTGATTGAGGCCGGCATCGCCGTATTTATCATTGATGACGGTAGTGCGGAGCCGGCGCGCAGTGCGTTAAAGGCGCTCGGCTCCCGTGAGCGAAACATCACCGTCGTGCGTTGCGAGAGCAATCGCGGAAAAGGCGCCGCCGTCATGACAGGGCTCCGCCAAGCGGCGGCGGCGGGCTATAGCCATGCCGTTCAGATCGATGCGGACGGCCAGCACGATCTGTCGGCACTGCCGGCGCTGATCCGGTGCGCGACAGATAATCCAACGGCCTTGGTGTCCGGGCTTCCGGCATATGACTCTTCCATTCCGCTCAGCCGGAAAATCGGCCGGTGGGTTACCCACGTTTGGGTTTGGATCGAGACTCTTTCGTTTCAAATTAAGGATTCGATGTGCGGGTTTCGCGTCTATCCGCTGGCGCCGATTTTGCAGCTCGCCGCGGAGGAAACTCTCGGCGCGCGGATGACCTTCGATACCGAAGTCATGGTTCGCCATTATTGGCGCGGCGGCAGCGTCATCCACGTTCCCGTGCGCGTCACCTATCCCGAGGGCAATCACTCGAACTTCGATACGGTGCGCGACAACGTGGCGATTTCCTGGATGCACACGCGGCTGTTTTTTTCGATGCTGGCGCGGTTGCCGTCGCTTTGCCGCCGCCGACGCGATCGAGCCGAAAAAACCGAGCATTGGTCGCGGGTCCGTGAGCGCGGTATTTACGCCGGTCTGTGGTTTCTAGCGGTCGTGTACCGTTATCTCGGTCATCGGATTTGTTGCTGGGTCATGACGCCGGTGATCGCCTATTTTTGGGCGACAGGAAAAACGCAGCGCGCCGCGTCCCGGCAGTTTTTGAGGCGGGCATTGTCCCATCCGGTCGGTCCGCGTTACGTGTTCCGGCACATGAGATCGTTCGGCGAACGAACGTTGCGGATTTTCGGGGCGTGGCAGGGCAATCGCGATACGGTTTTCGATTACACGCACGCGCCGACGCTGCTGTCCGACGTCAATGCGCGCTCCGGACGCGTCCTGATCGTCTCGCATTCGGGGAACGTCGAGGTGTTGCGTGCCAATCTGCCCGAGGATATCCGTGCGCGGGTCACCGTCTTGGTGCACACCCGCCACGCCGCCCATTTCAACGGAGTCCTGCGGCGTTTCCGGCCCGAGGCGGCGATGAGGGCCCTCGAAGTGACGGACATCGGGCCCGATACGGTGATCGAGCTGTCCGAGCGCGTGGCGCGCGGCGAATGGATTGCCATTGCCGGCGACCGGACGCCGGTCGGCGGCGATCAGAGAACATCCGTCGCATCGTTTCTCGGCCAGGACGCCCGCTTTCCGCAAGGGCCGTATATTCTCGCCGGATTGCTGGAATGTCCGCTTTATATGTTGTTCTGCATGAACGTGGCGGACACAAACGCCTATACCGTGTACTTCGAGGAACTGGCGGCGCGGGTCGCCCTGCCGCCAGGCAAGGCCAAGCAGACCACCATCGATGCGCTCGCAGCGCGGTATGCCCGGCGGTTGGAAGAGCTTGCTAGGTGCTATCCCTATCAGTGGTATAATTTTTTCGATTTTTGGAATCAGAGGGACAGCGAATGATTGTGCAAGAAGTCGAGATCACGGCGCAGTTTTACGATCTCGATCCCATGAATATCGTTTGGCACGGCAACTACGCTCGTTTTCTGGAGCAAGCGCGGTGCGTGCTGCTGGACAAGATCGGCTACAACTATCCCGAAATGGCGGATTCCGGGTATTCGTTCCCGATTGTCGAATTGAAGGTTAAATACATTCACCCCGTTGCCTTCGGCGAGAAGATCATCGTGAGGGCCGAACTTCAGGAATGGACCAACCGCATTCGCATCGACTATCAAATACGCAACGGTGCGACCGGCAAGGTCGTCAGCAAGGCACAGACCACCCAACTGGCCGTCAACATGAAGACCGGCGAAACCCATTTCGAATGCCCGAAGATCCTCGTCGACAAGGTCGAGCGAGCTTCATGAGACGCCGCGCGGGGATCGGCGTTCTCCTGATCTTGATGATCGGATTATGGCCGCTCGGCCCCGCCGCCGCCGGAGTGTTGAAAGCCGGCGATGTGATCCGCGGCGAGTTCCGCCACGAAAAGCATCTCAAGGGGGTGCCGAAACCCTTGGTGTCGGAAGGGCGGTTTATCCTCGTGGTGCCGCAAGGGTTGATCTGGTTCGCCGAGCGGCCGTTCAAGTTCACGACCGTCATCGCGCCCGCGGGAATTGTTCAGGTGCTCGAGGGGCAGGACCCCATTCGATTGCCGGACACCGTGTCGACAGCAATCGCATCGCTGCGCGATATGATAACGGCCACCCTGACGGGCGATTGGAAAGTTCTGCAGGCGACTTTCGATATGAAAGTCGAAACGACGGCGACAGGATGGTCGCGGGTATTTACGCCGCGCTCGCGGTCGGTGGGGATGGGCGAGCATATCGCCGAAATTCGCCTGACGGGGGCGGACTTGGTGCAGTCGATTAAGATTACGAAGGTAACCGGGGATATCGAGCGTCTTGTATTTCTGAATCAAAATCTCACGCGCGCACCGGTTAGCGCCGCCGAAGCCGAACTTTTTCGTCTGGTGGGGAAACCATGAACCGTTTTGGCGTCGCCGCGACGATTCTCCTTGCCGGTCTGGCGGGGCTGTACATCGTTTATGTCCTGACAACGGGCATTCCCTTGCGAACGGACTTGCTGGCGTTCTTGCCGGCGGCTTCGGAGACGGATGCCGGGAAGGACGCGCGCACAAAATTGAGCCGGGACATCTACACCGAGTATTCCCGCCAAGTCGTGATTCTGATCGGCCACGTCGATGCGCGCCGGTCGCGTGCCGAAGCCCGGCGCTATGGCCGCGTTCTTGCCGAATCGCCGATATTCAGCCATGTCGACTTGGAAGTCTCGCGCGCAACACCCCAGGCGTTCGCGAAAATGTTCCGTAAGAGCCGCTCCGGTCTTCTGAGCGATGCCGATCGGGAAGCATTGAGGACGGGCCGTACCGCCGATGTCGTCCGCCGCGCCTATGCTCAGGTTTTCGACGGGTTCGGACTCATCGGCGGCGATTGGCTGCGTCACGATCCGTTATTGCTGACGACACGTTATGTGAGCGCGCTGCCGGGCCTGCGCTCGTCCCTGCGGATCGCCGACGGTATGTTGAGCGTTACCGACGCCGGTATCACCTGGACGCTGATCCGTTCTGAAGTCGCCGGCGATGTTTATGCCTTGGATACCCAGGAAGCCGTCATCGCAGTGCTGGCCCGGGCGGCAGGGACTCTTTCGAAAAAGACGCGCGTGCTGAGGGCGGGCGCCGTGTTTCACGCCTATCACGGTGCCAAGTCCGGTATCGAGGAAACGAGTCTCATCGCGGTCGTGGCGCTGTTCGGCGTCATTTTCATGCTGATTTGGGTTTTCCGTTCCGTGGGGCCGTTGCTCATGAACATAGGCGCGATTGTGCTTGGCCTCGTTTTCGGGACGGCGGTCGTGATCCTGGTTTTTGGGCACGTGCACGTCATGACTCTTTTGCTGGGGACGAGCCTGGTCGGGATATCGATCGATTACGGCATTCACTATTGCTGCGAACGGTTCGAGAGCGCGTCGCCGCGGGACCGTTTGGCTCGGATTCTGCCGGGAATAACGCTCGGCTTTGCGACCACTCTGATCGGTTATTTCTGTTTCATCGTGTCGCCGTTGCCGGGATTCCGCCAACTTGCGGTTTTCACGGTGAGCGGGCTCGCCATGGCGTTCTGCGTGGTCGTGTTTTGGTTTCCCCGCGGCGACCGCATGACGGACGTTGTTCGCATGCCGCTGCATCGGGAAACCTTCGAAAATATTGCCGCCGCTTTGGCAAACCCCAGAACGCGGCATCTGCTGATCGCGGCGACTGTCCTGTTCTCCGCATTCGGTATCGCGCAAGTGAAGATCGTGGACGACGTGCGAAAATTTCAACGCCCGGCGGCACATCTCGTCGCGGCGGAACGCGAGGTCGTTCGCCTAAGCGGTGCCGGCCGCTCGCCGACGCTGTTGCTAGTCGACGCGGCGGATGACCAAAAAGCCCTCGAAGTCGAGGAATCTCTAGACGGCGACCTTCAGTCGTTAAAGAAGTCGGGCGATGTAAGCGATTGGATCATGGTGTCCGATTGGGTGCCGTCCATCCGCCGCCAAAAAGAAAACACCGACCTCGTGCGCGCGGCGTGGCAATCCCGCGACATGCAAAGCTATCTGCAAAGCATCGGCCTCGGTTCCGAGGCGTTTCCCGGCGAAAGCGGTTTCGTGACCGTGGACGATTTGGCCGCCGTTCCGGCTCTGCGCCGTTTGGTGCGCGGCGCCGGCAAGCATATCGTCGTCCTCAATGGTGCAAAGGAAAGCGCGCTCGCCGCCCGTTTGGCCCGTCATCCGTTCGTCCATATCCTCAATCCGGCCGGCGACATCAATCTGTTGTTGCAGCGTTACCGCCAACGCGCGCTGTGGCTGTTGGCGGCGGCGGTGGCGTTGATCGTTCCGG
The DNA here is from genome assembly GCA_040904505.1 of Rhodospirillales bacterium. Taxonomy (GTDB): domain Bacteria; phylum Pseudomonadota; class Alphaproteobacteria; order Rhodospirillales; family CALINB01; genus CALINB01. Next base: position 13,273 of record JBBDTH010000146.1, read on the forward strand.
TGTTGGCGTTTCGGTACGGCTTGGCATCGGCGGGACGCGTGATTTTTCCGTCGTTGCTGGCGATTTTCGCTTCGATTGGTGCCGCCGGCTGGTTCGGGGTGCCGTTTACGCTGTTCGGTGCCCTTGGGCTGATCTTGATTCTGTCAATCGGCGTTGACTATGCAATTTTCTTTCGGGAAAGCGCATCGCCGCATCGGGCGGTGACGCTGCTCGCGGTCGGCGCGGCGGGCATGACAACGGTTTTATCGTTCGGGCTTTTAACGGCAAGCAGCCTGACCGCGATCCGGGGGTTTGGCCTTACACTGCTTGTTGGGGTATTGGTATGCGTACTCCTGTCGCCGGGGCTTGCACCGGCGCGCTCCGTCGAGGAAAGAGCCCCGTAGAAATTATCTATAATGTCCCGAATGATGAAGCCATAGAACCGCAATGACGAAGACGTACCTGAATGCGCTTGGGGTAGCGTGCCCGCTGGGAGCCGGCAAGGCGGCGGTCAGCGCGAATTTGGCGCGCGGCCATGCGGGCGGCATCCGCCGCGAGCCGGGGTGGCTGCCCGGGCGCGGCACATTGGTCGGGCGGGTAGACGGAATGTTGCCCGAGGTGCCGGCGTCGTTTGCGCCGTGGAACTGCCGCAACAACCGGTTGGCCTTGCTTGCGGTGCGGGAAATCGACTCCGAATTACAGGCATTGGTCCACCGTTTCGGCGCCGCGAGGATCGCCGTGGTTCTGGGCACATCGACCGGCGGCATGGCGGAAGCGGAGCAGGCGTTTCGGCATTTCCATCATTCGGGCGCGTGGCCGGACGGCTATCGGTATGAAAATCAGGAAACCGGTAATCTGGCGGCATGCGTCGCCGGTTATTTGGGGGTTGGCGGTCCGGCCTATACGGTGGGAACAGCCTGTTCCTCGAGCGGCAAGGCAATGGCGTCGGCGCGGCGCTTGATGGCCGCCGGTCTGTGCGACGCGGCCGTGGTCGGCGGCTGCGATACCTTATGCGCCATGACGATCAACGGTTTCGATGCGCTGAATTCCCTGACGGACACCGCCTGCAATCCCTTCAGCCGCAACCGGGACGGCATCGTCATCGGAGAAGGTGCGGCGATATTTATCCTCTCGCCGGATCCGGCGCCGATAGCCCTGATGGGCGTCGGCGAAAGTTCGGATGCGTATCACATGAGCGCGCCGCAGCCGGAGGGCGATGGCGCGATCGCCGCGATGCGGGCGGCGCTGGAGGATGCCGGTGTGGACGCCGCCCGGATCGATTACTTGAACCTGCACGGAACGGCGACGCCGTTGAACGATGCGATGGAAAGCCACGCCGTGCAGCGGGTCTTGGGCGGCGGCGTGCCGTGCAGCTCGACCAAGGGCATGACCGGTCATATGCTGGGAGCCGCTGCCGGGGTGGAAGCCGCATTTTTGTGGTTGACGCAGCATCCCGATTTCACGAACGGATTGCTGCCGCCGCATGTTTGGGATGGCGTTCACGACGATACGTTGAGCCCGATTAACTTAGTTAGGCCTGATACCCCTGCGCCGGCGGATGGATCGATCATGATGAGTAATTCCTTTGCATTCGGCGGCAGCAATGTTTCGTTGGTGGTGGGGCGCGCCGATGGCTGATCGGACATGCCCCTGGTCCCTGGAGGAGATATTGCCGCACGCCCAGGACGCGATTCTGTTGCACGGTATTCGCGACTGGGGAAAACATGGGGTGAGGACCTTCGTTCGCATCACGCCCGAAGTGCCATTTTGCGAAGCTGCCGGGGTGCCGATACACATCGGTTTGGAGTACATGGCCCAAGCGTGCGGCGTTTGGTCGGGCTGCATGGCGCGCCGCCATGATCTGGAAATCAATGTGGGTTATCTTCTCGGGACGCGCAATTTCGAGGCGAATGTCGACTTTATTCCCCTTGGCGCCGAGATCGAGGCGATTGCCGAAATCGGGTATTTCGACGGTAAGATGGGCATGTTCGATTGCCGTATAGTTTTGGGTGACGAAATCCTTGCTACGGCGCGGCTAAGTGCGTATCAACCAATCGATGGCTTAAGCTTGGACGATTAACGATATGGCACGAACCATCTTGGTGACAGGCGCGAGCAAGGGAATTGGCCGGGCAGTGGCGTTACGCCTGGCGCGCGACGGTTTCGATGTCACCGTGCATTTTGCCACCGACCGGGCCGGGGCGGAGGAAACCGCCGAGGGGATCCGCGAGGCCGGTCGCAATGCCCGCGTCGTCGGTTTCGACATTGCCGAGCGCACCTTGTGCCGCGAAGCGCTTGAGGTGGAAGTTCGTGAGCACGGCGCCTATTGGGGAATCGTTCTGTGCGCCGGCATCACGCGCGATGCGGCGTTTCCGGCCATGGCAGGCAGCGATTGGGACGATGTTCTGCGCACCAATCTGGACGGCTTTTACAATGTGCTGCAACCGCTCGTCATGCCGATGGTTCAGGCTCGGAAGGGCGGCCGGATCGTTGCGCTGTCGTCCGTTTCCGGAATCGCGGGGAACCGCGGGCAAACCAATTACGCGGCCTCGAAGGCGGGGTTGATCGGCGCGGTGAAGTCCTTGGCGCTGGAGCTTGCCAAACGCCATATCACCGTGAATTGCGTGGCGCCGGGCGTTATCGAAACGCAGATGACCAAAGCCTTGGACGAGTCGGTCGTGCTGCCGCTGATTCCAATGCGCCGTTACGGTCATGTCGATGACATCGCCGGAACGGTCAGTTTTCTACTTTCCGGCGATGCGGCCTATATCACGCGCCAAGTGATCTCGGTGAACGGAGGAATGATCTGATGCGCCGGGTCGTGGTGACGGGCATGAGCGGCATTACGGCGCTCGGTACGCGGTGGCCGGAAATCCAAGAGAACATGAAAGCGGGTAAGACGGCGACCCGCTATATGCCCGAGTGGGAGCGGTATTCCCTGCATACCAAGTTGGCGGCACCGCTCGAGGGGATCGACCTGACGCATCTTTATCCCCGCAAGAAAACACGGACCATGGGGCCGATATCGTTGATGGCGGTTCGGGCGAGCGAGATGGCATTGGAGAACGCGGGGCTCATCGGCGATAAGGTTCTCTCAAGCGGCCGTACGGGCGTGGCGTACGGATCCTCATGGGGCAGCGTCGAGCCGGTCATGGATTTTGCCGAGTTGATGACGACCGGCTCTAGTCATAAGTTAAGCGCCACCAGTTACGTGCGCATGATGAGCCATACCACGGCCGTTAATATTGGAATGTTTTTTGGTTTGACCGGGCGCGTGATTCCCACTTCCAGCGCCTGCACATCAGGCAGCCAAGCAATCGGATACGCCTACGAAACCATCCGAATGAACCGCCAGGATGTCATGATCGCGGGCGGCGCCGAAGAATTGAGTGTGAGCGAGGCGGCCGTGTTCGATACGCTTTACGCGACGAGCTGCGAGAACGCCGCACCGGAACGCTCGCCGCGTCCTTTCGACCGCGATCGCGACGGCCTGGTGATCGGTGAGGGTAGCACGTCCTTTGTGCTTGAGGACTATGACCGCGCTAAAGCGCGTGGCGCGACCATCTATGCCGAGGTCGTCGGGTTCGGCACCAACGCCGACGGTAATCACATCACCCAGCCTCAGGCTTCGACGATGGAACAGGCGTTGCGCTTGGCCTTGGAAGATGCCGACCTAACGGCAGATGCGATCGATTTTGTCAGTGCCCATGGCACCGCGACGGATTCCGGGGATGCCGCGGAATCCCGAGCAACGTTTGCGGTGTTCGGCAAGCAGGTCCCTATTCATGCGCTTAAAAGTTACTTCGGCCATACCTTGGGGGCGTGCGGCGCGATGGAGTCATGGCTGGCGATCGAAATGATGCGCTCCAATTGGTTCGCGCCGACGGCAAATCTCGTAAACCCCGATGAAAAATGCGCGGACCTCGATTATGTTTTTGGGTCACCAAGAGTTCTGGCTGCCGAATACGTTATGAACAATAATTTTGCGTTCGGCGGAATCAATACCTCGCTTATTTTTCGACACCCTGAATGAGGCGCTTGGGAAGGATCCTATGATGCGATTGATTGCCACATGCCAGTGGGTTCTTGTTCTCGGGTTTGTTGTTTTGGGCAGCTTGGACAGTGAGGCCGCGCCGCCTGCCGCGTCCTTGGGTGCCGAGCGTGCCGTCGATCCGGCTGCCTTCATTTCCAAAATCATGACAAAGTCGATGAAAAACCTGACGGATCAAAAAATTGACGATGCGGAGCGTGAGCGGCGGTTTCGAAAAATCGTCCACGAGACGTTCACGGCCCGATTGGCCGGAAAATTCGTGTTGGGGCGGTATTGGCCGCAGGCAACCCAGGCGGAGCGGGCCGAGTTTGTGCGGTTGTTTCAAGAACGGATGGTGATGCACAACGTCAAACAATTCAAACGCTTCAAGGCGGAAGACGTCTTGTTCAAAATCGTCACGACGCAGCCAATCGGCAAAAACGACTCGTTGGTGAGAACCAAGGTTGGCGGTAAGAACAGCGCCAAGCTCGTTGCTATGGATTGGCGGGTCGTGCGCGTGAACGGTCGCTTTCGGGTGTTCGACGTTTTGGTCGAAGGCATGAGTATGGGGCTGGCCCACAGGTCCGAGTATCGGAGCTTCATCAAGCGGAATGGCGGTACGGTCGGCTCTCTTTTGGAGGCGCTACGGAAATAGTTTTTAATGAAAAAAAAGGGAGGGTATCATGACTCATCAATTCACGCGTTTTTTCTTTGTTGTCGTTCTGGCTTTGGGCGCTTCGGCGTGTGCCGTCGATCGCAGTGTGATCGCACTACAGCAGGCAGAGGAATTTAAGAATCCCACGGACGGTACCGCCGTGAAAATTACGGAAGTCAAGGACGCCAGAATATTCTTGGCGGCTCCGCCGACACCGGATATTCCGTCTTTGTCCGATAGAGAGGACAACAGCGCGGCAATCAAGTCTCGTGCCATTGCGCGTAAACGGAACGGTTATGGGATGGCAATCGGTGACGTTATTCTGCCGGAAGGGCAAACCGTTGCGGGCGTTGTCGAAAAGGCAATTGCCGAGGGGTTTAAAGGGGCCGGGTACAGGGTGCACAAGCCCGGGGACTCGGGGTATGATGTCGCGGCATCAATTTCGGCCCGCATTGATCAGTTTTGGGCTTGGGTTAATATTGGATTTGCCTCGGGTACCCTGAACAATAAAAGCACTGTAAACGTCCGGGCGCCGCTTCCTGGCCTTGAGCAGGGCGCCGATGTAAATGTGCATGTGAAAGAGAGCCTGATGGCCGTGTTTGAAAGCGATTGGCAGGCAATTTCCTTGAGGGGGCTTAAGGAATTGACGAAAGCCGTCCGCGAAAAACTCAAAAAATGACGACCGTCAGCAGCGGACGGCGACCAGATTGACCAGAGTTTCTTCGCGGTTTTGCGGCGGGGTTCTGTTGAACCACCGTTCCCAAACCCCGAGATCTTTGCGGCTCCACCAGAGATAAGGGTAGGAGATGCTGTCGGGAGACACCTGAAAACCAGCATTCTTAATCATCTCGATGTATTCGTCGGCGGATTTTTGCATGTCCATAGGATGGCGGAACAGCAGACGAATAATCCAGGAATGAATAAACGGCCGCGTGGATTCGGCGAACAAGAGAACGCCATCCGGTTTCAGGATGCGGTGAAACTCGCGCAGCGCATTTTCCTGATCGACCAAATGATGGAACGTTTGGTGGCAAAAAACCATGTCGACGCTGGCGTCGGGCATGGCGATGTCGGAGCAACTGATGCACAATAAATCGACATTAAGACCATGTTCGGCGGCTTCGGTAGCAGTCAATTCGAGCATCGCCGGGTCGATGTCGGCGCCGATGAGTCGTTGCGGTGCAAAATGGCTCTTCAAAAATTTGAACGAGCGGCCCCAGCCGCAACCAATATCGATGATTGTTGGGTAACCCGCCCGGCGATTACGGATCAGGTCCCCGAGGTTTTGGATGGCAACGTTGAGAACATGTGTTTCCCACGTTGATGTGCCGAGAAACCAAACGCCGAACCGCGATTCCGAAACATGTGAACGTTTTGTGTATGTATTTTTTGCTTGAATATTCATATGGTCATAGTTTGTCTTGTTCGTTAAATACTGAGAAAGATTTATTGTATACTGACGGTAAGTACATTAAAGTTTATTTTTTAATTTATGACAGAATCTAGATATGGCTATTTTACAACGTTTTTTTCCTGCGGTCATAATTTTCACTGTGCTTGCGTTGGGCGGGTGCGCTAGCGAACGCATGGTTGATATTGCCAAGCCGGCAGTGATAACGAAA
>JBBDTH010000147.1:0-9360 GCA_040904505.1 Rhodospirillales bacterium
CACGGTGACCGTTCGAGGAAAACGCGCTGACGCGGAAAAAGAATTGCGGTCTATATTGCATCGCCGGGACAAAGGCATTGCCATCGATCCGTCAAAAATCACGGTTGCGGAATATCTCGATGATTGGATCGCGAACGTCGCGCCGCAGACCGTCGCGGCTAAAGCCCTCGAACGATATGACGGCCTTTGCCGAAACCAAATCAAACCGCACCTAGGCACGATTGGCTTGCAAAAACTGCGCCCGGCGGACGTATCGAAATGGCTGCAAAAATTGATCGCCTCCGAAAAACTTTCAATCCGGTCGATTCGTGCCGCCCATAGCGTGTTAAGGACGGTGCTCAATCATGCCGCGCGTATCGAGATTGTCGAGCGTAACGTGGCCGCGATCATCAAGCCCCCTTCCCTTCAACGCCGGGAAATTAAAATACTTACGTCTGAACAGATCGCCGCCGCCCTCGAAGGCGTGAAGACTCACCCTTCCCTTTTCCCCGTTGTGGCCTTGGCGCTCGGAACCGGCATGCGACGGGGCGAGATCGCCGCCCTGCGCTGGTCCGATATCGATCTCGACCGCAATAGCGGTGCATCCGTGCGGATCGAGCGTTCCCTTGAACAGACGGGAAAAGGTTTACGCATTAAATCAACCAAAACCGCCGCCGGGCGGCGCACCGTCAGCCTGCCGCAATTCGTTGTGGACGCTCTCCGCGCTCACCGGCTGGAACAGAAGAAACTCCAAATGGCCCTCGGCGCGGGCAAGCTACCGAAAGACTCCCCCGTATTCGGCGACCATGAGGGAAACTGGATACTGCCGTCCGCGATCTCAGATCGTTGGCGGGAAGCCGTCGTAAATCGAGGGCTGCCGAAAGTCACATTCCATGCTCTACGGCATAGCCACGCCTCGGCGCTCATCGCCGCCGGGCTCGATGTTATTTCCGTAAGTCGTCGCCTCGGGCACGCGAGCCCATCGCTCACGCTTTCCGTTTACGGTCATCTGTTCACGAACAACGACGACAAAGCCGCCGCCGCTATCGATGCGGCGTTGAACATCACGTGAACGTCGGGGATCAATCGGGGATCAATTAGGGCATCACGCCCATATAAAACCGCTGTTTTCTGCGGAAAACCTGGCGACCCCTACGGGACTCGAACCCGTGTTTTCGCCGTGAAAGGGCGACGTCCTAGACCGCTAGACGAAGGGGTCGTTGGGCCTCCTCCTACCCGGTGCGAAAGGGAAAAGCAAGGGTTTCCGGGAGCCTTCCCCATCGGCCGAAGAGCGTTGCGAAAAACCCCCCGCCTCGCCTATGTTGGGCGTCGAGTTCACTCGACACGCACATTCCGACAGGTTTCACGGAAAGATACACGGAAAGATATATAGGGAAGGAAAATCAGCCCATGCTGCAAGGGAAAGTCCTGGTCGCCCAAGGGGGCGGGCCGACCGCCGTCATCAACGAATCCTTGGCCGGGGTGGTCATCGAGGCGCGTAAATTCGCGAGCGTCGAGCGGGTTTACGGCGCCTATCACGGGGTCTCCGGCATCGTCGACGAGGACCTCTTGGACCTGACCCAGGAAACCACCCACAACCTCGAGATGGTCGCCCATACGCCCTGCTCCGCCCTCGGCTCGACCCGGACCAAGCCCGACCTCAAGTTCTGCCAAGAAATCTTCAAGGTTCTGCGGGCCCACGAGATCACCACGTTTTTCTACATCGGCGGCAACGATTCCTCCGACACCTTGAAAATCGTGTCCGAGGAAGCCGCCAAGGCGCAGTACGGCCTGCGCTGCATTCACATCCCCAAAACCATCGACAACGACCTGGTGGTGAACGACCACACGCCGGGCTATCCGTCCGCCGCGCGCTTCGTCGCCAACGCCTTCGCCGGCGTGAACCTCGACAACCGCGCCCTGCCCGGCGCCTACGTCGGCGTCGTCATGGGCCGCCACGCGGGATTTTTGACCGCCGCGTCCGTGCTGGGCCGCAAGTTCGACGACGACGGCCCGCACCTGATCTACCTGCCCGAGCGCACCTTCGACGTGGAGCGCTTCGTCAAGGACGTAAAAACCGTGTACGACCGGCTCGGCCGGGTCGTGATCGCGGTGTCGGAAGGCATTCACGACGCCTCGGGCGAGCCCATCATCGCGCAACTCGCCAAGGAAGTGGAACGCGACGAGCACGGCAACGTGCAACTTTCGGGCACCGGCGCGCTCGCCGATCTGCTGTGCGACGTGATCAAGGCCAAAACCGACATCAAACGGGTGCGCGGCGATACCTTCGGCTACCTGCAGCGCTCGTTTTTGGGCTGCGTGTCGGATGTCGATCAGCGCGAGGCCCGCGAGGTCGGCGAGAAAGCCGTGCAGTATGCCCATTGGGGCGATAGCGACGGTTCCGTCACCATTCGGCGCACCGGGTTCTATTCGGTGTCCTACGACTTGAGCCCGCTGGACGCGGTCGCGGGCAAGACCAAGGTCATGGACGACTCGTTCATCGCGGCCGGCGACAACGACGTCACTGATCAATTCCTGATGTATCTGCGCCCGCTGGTCGGCTCGGGCATGCCCGACGTCGCGCGCCTGCGCCTGAATAAAGTGCCGAAGATTTTGAGGAAATAACCGCCCGACGAACGCTCGACAATAGACTGGATCGCCCGGGCTGACGCCGGGCGATGACGTATTAGTACAAATGACGATTTAGTATAAACGCGACGATACACCGAACCCGTCACTCCCCGCCAAGGCGCGGGGAGTCCAGTAAACGAAAAACCGGATCACCGGGCGAGGACGATGAAGAGGAGCCGCGCTGCGGCCGTTCAGCACGTTTCCGGCGGGCAGGTTTTGCGCAACTCGGCTGCTTTCGGCTGCCATTTCCGGATCGTCTCGTCGAGCGTTTCCAAGCGGACGGGCTTGCTGAGATAATCGTCCATGCCCGCATCCTTCGCCTTGTTCGTGGCGCGGCCGATGGCATCCGCGGACAGCGCGACGATGGGAAGATGCTCGCTGCTGTCCTTCTCGTGCTCGCGGATGCGCCGGCTCAACTCGTATCCGTCCATGATCGGCATATGGCAATCCGCCAGCAGCAAGCCGTATTTCCCTTTATCCAGATTGAGGGCTTTCCAGCCTTGCAGACCATCGTTGGCGAATTCCGCGGCATAGCCCAAGCGCGCCAGTTGCCGCCCGATCACGATCTGATTCATCCGGTTGTCTTCGGCGACGAGGATGACCCCCCCGGCCGCGGCGGCCTCCTCTACCGACGGCGACCAGTACCGCTGCTCGCTTATCCTCGATTCCGTGTGGCCGTTTTCCGTATCCACGAAGTCGGGCACGGGCCGCCCCGTTACGCCGGAGATCACGTGACAGACCTGGGAAAAGCGCAAGGGCCGAAAGATAATATCGGCAAACCTCTTGGTTTCCTGCAACGCATGAACGCTGGCCAACTGCCGGGGGCCGATCAGCACGAGCGGCGTGCTTTTGAACTCCGGCAGGATATCGATCGGCTCGAGGAATTCCTCGACCCGGTTGCCGGCAAAGCTGCACGAGACAAGTATAAGATCGTAAGGATTTTCGGTTCTGGCCGCTTCCATCAGGAAAGACATCGCATCCTCGATGGAATCGGTGTGGTTGAATTTCGCGCCCAAGGTTTCCAGGTATCGCGTCAATCCCGCTCCCCGTAACGGCCCGACGGTGGTGCAAAACAGAATGCGAAGACCGTCGTACGGTTTTCCGAGAACGACGTCCCGGCCCGGGATGCGCTTGAACGGAATTTCGAACCAGAACGTCGACCCCTCGCCGCGTTTGCTCTTGACTCCGATATCGCCGCCCATCAGCTCGACCAGATGCTTCGAGATCGTCAGCCCGAGCCCGGTCCCGCCGTAGCGGCGCGCGATCGACGCATCGGCCTGCGAGAACGGACGAAACAACCGGCCGATCTGCTCCTTGCTCAAGCCGGCGCCGGTATCGGAAACCTCGAACCGCAGGGTCTGGGTCTCCGGCGCCGTCGATTGGAGCAACCCCCTGATTCTGATCGTGCCGTTTTCCGTGAACTTGACGGCATTACCGACGAGATTGAGCAACACCTGTTGAATCCGGGCCGCGTCCCCGAGAACCCGCGTGTCGATTTCAAGATCGACGAAGGTAATGAGACCGACGTTTTTACTTTGAGCGCTCAAATGCAGAATTTGAGCCGCGTCCTCGACCACGTCGCGAACGGATATTTCCCGCTCCTCGATCGTCAGCTTACCCGCCTCGATTTTGGAAAAGTCGAGAATATCGTCGATCACGCGCAGCAAGGACGTTGCCGAATGATGCGTCAGCGTCACCACGTCCAATTGATCGTCCGTAAGCGAGCTTGACTGCAATAGCTCCAGCAAGCCCACGACACTGTTCATGGGCGTCCGGATTTCGTGGCTCAAGGCCGCGAGAAAGGACAGCCTCGAGCGAATTTCATCTTCGGTCCACGAGGTGCCTCCGCTCAGCGAAGGATCGCTTGCAGCGTCTTTATCCATGATCTCCCCCTGCGTGCCGAAGCACTCAAATGGCCACCCACCATTTGATCTTCTCGAGTGAAACGTCTCGAAAAAAAATCGCTTATAGTTTTTAAATTGATATCTCTACGCTAACTTCAGATATCGCTACACCGACTACAGATATCAACGCAGAATGAATAATAATCGCTTTGATCGTTTATGATATTACTCAGAAGTATAAGGAAACGCCAAAAACGACAGTAAAAACATAACCCTGTATGATGCCGCGCACTTTTACCCCGGCCCGCGCCTGCCCCCCTTGACCGTGCGCCGGGCCGCGTTCAGAGAAATGTCGTCACCGCCCGGGCCGCGATATAGGCGCCGACAACCAAAAGACTCGCGAAGAAGACCTTGCGGAATTGTTCCTCCGACAGGCGGCCGCGGATGCGCTGCCCCGCGATCATGCCGAGCGCGGCCGGGACCAGCCCGGCGACCGACACGATCCCCAAATTCACCGGCATCAGATCGTTCGCGGCCAGGGAAAAGCCGAGGGTCAGCGTCGACATGGTGAAAACGACCCCCATGGCCTGAATGAAAACGTCCTTCGCCAGCCCGAGGGATTGCAGATACATGATCCCCGGCACCGTGAACGAACCGGTCAAGCCCGTGATGATCCCGGCGACGCCGCCGACCACCGGCGAGAGCCATCGCTCGGCCCGGCCCGGCGGCGGCAGCGACCGCCCGAACAAGCTGACCGCGCCGTAAATGCACAACAACACCCCGAACACGCCCGAGAGCAGCACCGCGTCCGATTTTGCGAGCCATCCGGCGGCGATCCAGATGCCGAATGCGCCGATCACCAGAAAAACCCACAGCCGGCGCAGGATGACGAGCAGATGGCCGCCGATCAGCGCCTGCCAGGCGTTGGTCACGAAGCTCGAAAACAACATCAGGACCATCGCCTCCTTGAGGCCGACGGTCGCCGTCAGGATCGCGAGCGACACGGTCGGCAGGCCGAGGCCGACCACGCCCTTGACGAAACCGCCGAGCAGGAACGCCGCCGTAGCGATGACGATGATGTCCGTATCCAACACCCGGAACGGGCCAGGCTTGCGTTACTTGATCTTCGAGAACGACGCCGGCACCAGGATCTTGTTTTCCTGCGCGACGATGTAGTCCATGGATTTTTGGCGATACGCCCACCACGCCTTGTCGGCGTCGCGCGCGGTGCGTTTCTTTTCCATGTCCGCCAGGCTGTCGTAGCCCCACAGATGCACGACCTGATTGAGCGGCCCGATGCTGGCGATGAAATAGCCGATGGGATCGCCGCAGTATTTCGCGAAGATCGGCAGACCCTCGGATTCGAACAGCTTCACGTATTCCGAAATCGTATTGGCGCGGACCGTGTAGGTGCGGTGATCGATAACCATAATCTTCTCCCTGTGCGATTGAGATTGAATTGAAATGGAGCTGAAATAAACCGCCCTACCAGACCGGCGCGGCGTCGTCGATCAGGAGCTGCGGTTTGCTCACGCCCTGCCAGGTGTTGAGACGCAACCGGCCGGCGACGTGAAACGGCGCGCCGTCGTGCGCGAGCAGCGCCTTGGCGATCGGCGTATCGACGGCGCGAAAACAAATCGCCTGCACGGAGCCGCCGCCCTCGTCCTTTAACGTGCAGCGCAGATGGTTCTTCTCCTTGCCGATCAGGTCGGCCCACGCGATGCGCGCGTTCGAGATGACGAACTTGGGTTCCGGATTGCCCGAGCCGAACGGCCCGGCGCGCTCCAGCGTGTCGATCAACTCCCGAGTCGCGCCGCCCGCCTGGATCGAGCCGTCGAGCAGCAAGCGCGGCACGATCCCGCCGGCGTCGATGGCGGCGCCGATGCGCTCCGCGAGAAACGCGCTTAGGTCGTCGAGCTTGTCGCGCAGGACCGTGAATCCGGCCGCCATCTTGTGCCCGCCGCCTTTTTCCAGGAGCCCGGCCTGGCGCGCGGCGATGACGGCGGCGCCGAGATCGACGCCGGTGACCGAGCGCCCCGAGGCGACCCCTTTTTCGGCATCGAGCGCGACGACGATGGCCGGCATGTTGTACCGGTCCTTCAGGCGGCTCGCGACGATGCCAATGACGCCGGGATGCCAGCCCTCGCCGCACGCCATCACCAGCGGCATGTTCGATGGGTCCCGGCCCTCGACCGTCAGGATCGCTTCTTCAAGGACACGCGCTTCGATGTTGCGGCGCTCGCTGTTCAACGTATCGAGCCGTTCGGCGAGCGCGAACGCTTCCGCGTCGTCGTCGCACGACAAAAGCCTGGCGCCGAGATCGGACGCGCCGATCCGCCCACCCGCGTTCACGCGCGGCCCGAAAATGAATCCGGCGTGAAACGTGCCCGGCGGCTCGGCCAACCCGGCGACATCGGCGAGCGCGCGCAGGCCCGCGTTGCCGCGGCGCCCCAGCACCTTCAGCCCTTGCGTCACCAAGGCCCGGTTGATGCCGGTCAGCGGCACCACGTCACAGATCGTGCCGAGCGCGACCAGATCGAGCCAGTCGAGCAGGTTGGGTTCGGGGCGCGTGCGGTACCAGCCGGCGCCGCGCAAGGTGCGGTTCAAGGCGACCAGCAGCAAAAACGTCACCCCGACCGCCGCGAGCTGGCCGAGCGTGCCGGGTTCGTCGAGGCGGTTCGGATTGATGAGGGCCGTCGATTTCGGTAAATGCGTTTCGGCGACGTGATGATCGACGACGATAACGTCCAACCCGGCCTCGGCGGCGGCGCGCAAGGGCTCGTGCGCGGCGGTGCCGCAATCCACGGTCACGACCACGGACACGCCCTGCCCGCGCAGCTTGAGCAAGGCCGCTTCGTTCGGGCCGTAACCCTCTTTCAAACGATCCGGCACATAGAGCGCGAGATCGGCGCCGACGGCGCGAAAAAACCGTAACAACAATGCCGAGGACGTCGCGCCGTCGACATCGTAATCGCCGAACACGGCAACCCGTTCGCCCTGCATGATGGCGCTCGCCAACCGCTCGGCGCCGATATCCATGTCCTTCAGAATACTCGGATCGGGCAGCGACGCGCGCAGGGTCGGGTTGAAATAATCCGCCGCGCCCTCGAGGCCGATACCGCGTGCCGTCAGCACCCGCCCGATGACATCGGAAACGTTCAACCGTTGGGACAACGCCAGCGCCAGACGATCGTCGGCCGGCCGGGCAAGCCACCGTTTACCCGTCAGGGATTTCTCGACCCCGAGAAACGCGGCTTGGCCGCTGTCGGGTTCCGCGAAAACGGCTGCCGGCCCTGCCATAAGCATTATATCCGGGGCGTGCGATCATGAGACCGCTCGGCAAAACCGTGGAAGGATTCGATTATCCGCAAAATGCCGGTCGAGCGGCGCATCATGATCGATTGGCTGACCCGCACCCCGTATTTACGCCGGATGCCGTTCAGAATATGGCCGTTGGTTACGCCGGTCGCGGCGAAGGTGATATCGCCCGACGCCATATCCTGGGTCCGAAAAATTTTATCCGGCTCGCCGATGCCCGCGCGCTCGGCCTGGTCGCGTTCGGCCTTCTCGCGGAAGACCAAGCGGCCCTGCATCTGCCCGCCCATGCACGACAACGCCGCGGCGGCCAAGACGCCTTGATGCGCGCTGCCGATGCCCATCAGGATATCGATGCTGCTTTCCGGCCAAGTGGTCGCCAACGCGCCGCTGACGTCGCCGTCGGAAATCAGCATGACCCGGGCGCCGGCCTCGCGGGTTTTCACGATCAGTTCGCTGTTGCGCGGCCGGTCGAGGATGCAGGCGACCAAATCGCCGACCCCGCAGCCCTTCGCCTTGGCCAACGATTGCAGATTCTTTCCCGGCGCCTCATCGAGGCTGACGACATCGTCGGGAAGCCCGCCGCCGACGACGATCTTTTCCATGTAGATGTCCGGCGGGTTGAGAAAACCGCCCGGCTCGGTTAAGGCGATGATCGACATGCCGTTCGGCGCGCCGCGCGCGACGATCGACGGCCCTTCGACCGGCATCAACGCGACATCAACTTTCTGTTGCGTGCCGACGCCGACTTTCGTACCCGGCGTCAAGGGCGCGCCCTCGCCGTCATCGACGCCGATGCAAATCGTGCCGTCGATATCGAGTTCGTTGAGCGCTTCGTTCATCGCCGTGACGGCAGCCTCGTCGGCCTTGCGTTCGTCGCCGCAGCCGACCAGAAGCGCCGAAGCCAAGGCCGCCGCTTCGGTAACCCGAACCGACGACATTCCCAAATAGCGTATCGAAGCGTGGCCTTCCGGCATGGAATTCCCTTTTTTCAGAGTCCACCTTAACCCGGAAATGGGCCAAGGCGGTCTTAGATCGGATCATGATTTATCGGGAACATCATTCGATTTCGATAAATCATGTGAATCCGATCTATATCAATAACCTAGAGCCGATTCACATGGTTGTCGGATCGCTGGTTGCCAATCATTTGGCATGGGCCAAAACGGCGATTCCGACGAACCATGACCGGCTCTAGAACGACTCGATCCGAATCATACAGGGTGGATCGACCACCGCGTCAAGGGCATGAATTTGTTTCAGGGCGGCCGTCATATCGGCCTCCGAGGTCTCATGGGAGGTCACGACCACGGGAACCGCCTCGCCCGGCGCGCGCGCGCGCTGCAGCACGGCCTCCATGGAAACACTGTGATCGCGTAAAATCGCCGCGATATCGGCAAAAGCGCCCGGTTTATCCACAACCGTCAAGCGGGTGTAATACTCCCCGACATGCTCGCTCATGGGCACCGCCGCAACCTTTTTCAGCGCACCGACCGGAATCGTGAACGCCTTGGTCAGCCGGCCCGAGGCGATATCAGCGAGATCGGCCACCACGGCGGAGGCCGTAGGGCGCACGCCCCCCCCCCCGCCC
>JBBDTH010000147.1:9370-15458 GCA_040904505.1 Rhodospirillales bacterium
GGTCCTCCCACTGTCGGGCGCTCGCCCGCGCCCCGGCCCACCTGCATAATGGTATCGACGAAATCCCCGTGCGCGACCACGGCGTTGAACACGCCCTCGATCTGGGCGATCGGCGCCGACAGCGGCACCATGCACGGATGAACCCGTTGCTCCAGGCCGCTCTCGGTCAGGGACGCGATTCCGAGCAGTTTGATCCGGTAGCCCAACTCCTCGGCGTACTCGATATCGACCGCCGAGATCGAGCGGATACCCTCGGTATGCACCGACTCGAAATCGATCTCGCAACCGAACGACAGACTCGCCAGGATCGCCAGCTTATGCGCGGTATCGATGCCGTCGACATCGAAGGTCGGATCGGCCTCGGCGTAGCCCTTCTCCTGGGCTTCCGCGAGAACGGCCGCGAAATCGCGCTTGGTCAGGCGCATCTCGGTCAGGATGTAATTACAGGTGCCGTTCAGAATGCCGTACACTTTGTTGATAGTGTTGGCGGCCATGCCTTCGCGGATCGACTTGATGACCGGAATACCGCCCGCCACCGCCGCCTCGAAGGCGAGAGTCGCGCCGGAGGCCTCGGCCAGCACCGCCAGTTCCGTACCGTGATGCGCAATCAAGGCTTTATTCGCGGTAACGACGCTTTTCCCGTTCTTTAATGCGGATTCGCAGAGCTTTTTCGCGATTCCGTCCGAGCCGCCGATCAACTCGACGATCACGTCGACCTCGGCGTCGTCGACCAGCGCCATTGCATCGTCGAGCCAGCGCGCGCCCTTCACGCAGTCGTCGAGATCGTTACGCCGGCGCGGATCGGCGACGGCGACGAGTTTCACCGCCCGGCCGCACCGACGTTCGAGCAGGGCCGCGTTTTCGTGCAGAATTCTGATAGTGCCGCCGCCGACCGTCCCGAGGCCGGCTACGGCGACATTCAATGGCTTGCTCATGGAAGGTAACGTCCCAAGAAAGGTTATTCGGCAGCCGCGCGCTTCTTTTCCGTCTCTTCGATCACTTTATCGTAGTTTTTCAGAAAAGTCTTAATGTTGCGAATGGCTTGACGGGTCCGGTGCTTGTTCTCCACGAGCGAAATCCGGACATGACCGTCGCCGTGTTCGCCGAACCCGATTCCCGGCGATACCGCGACTTCCGCCTCGCCCAGCAGCAGCTTGGCGAACTCCTGCGAGCCCAGGTGCTTGAACGCCGGCGGAATCGGCGCCCAGGCGAACATGGTGCCGCGCGGGCTTGGGACGTCCCAGCCGGCACCGTGCAATCCCTCGATCAGAACGTCGCGACGGCCCCGATATAGGGTCTGCATTTCCACGATACACTCCTGCGGGCCGTTGAGCGCCGCCGTGGCCGCCGCCTGGATCGGCGTGAAGGCGCCGTAATCGAGATAGGACTTCACCCGCGCCAGCGCCGCGATGAGCCGCTTGTTGCCGCTCGCGAACCCGATGCGCCAGCCCGGCATCGAGTAGGTCTTGCTCATCGAGGTGAATTCGACGGCGATCTCGCGCGCACCCGGAATTTGCAAAATCGACGGCGGCGGGTTGCCGTCGAAATACAACTCGGCGTAGGCGAGATCGGACAGAATGTAGATCCCCTTGTCACGGCAGAACTCGACGACCTGCGCGTAGAAGTCCAAATCCGCCATCGCGGCGGTCGGATTGTTCGGATAGTTCAGCACCAGCGCGGTCGGCGGCGGCACGCTGTGCGAGACCGCGCGCTCCATGGCTTCCATGAATTCGGGGCCGGGCGCGACCGGAATGCTGCGCACGGCGGCGCCCGCGATGATAAATCCGAACTGATGGATCGGATAACTCGGGTTCGGCACCATGATCACGTCGCCGGGCGAGGTGATCGCGGAGGCCAGATTGGCCAAGCCTTCCTTGGAGCCGAGCGTCACGATGGTTTCGGTTTCCGGATCGATATCGACGCCGAACCGCCGGCCGTAATAGGCGGCGATGGCGCGGCGCAAGCCCGGAATGCCGCGCGAGGAGGAATAGCGATGGGTGCGCGGATCGCGCGCCACTTCGATGAGTTTCTCGACGATGTGTTGAGGCGTCGGGCTGTCCGGGTTGCCCATGCCGAGGTCGATGATGTCCTTGCCGGCGGCGCGCGCGCGCGCCTTCATCGCGTTGACTTCCGCGAAAACATAAGGCGGCAGGCGGCGAATGCGGTGAAATTCCTGTTCCATAACCCGACTAAGCCCGACAAATGTGGCCGAAAAATGAGCAAATGCCAGAAGGCACCGGCGGAAACAAGCTCTTTCGCGCGCCGAGAGCCGGTTTTTGCTTAATAGCTCAGTAGCTTATATAAATATCCGCCCGGCGGTTACCAGCCTCGCCCGCGGGCATCACCTCGTAATAGATCGGCTGGGTATCCCCGGCGGCCTGAATCCTCATGGCCTGATCCGGGATTCCCATGGCGCGCAGGGACCGGGCCACGGTATCGGCCCGGTTCTGGGACAGCCGGTAATTTACGTTGCTGTGGCGCACCGGGCTCATGTTCCGGGTCCGGCTGCTGGCATGGCCGACGATCACGACCGGGCGGCCGCCGCTTTCGCGCTGCAATTGGGCGACGTCGCGCAGGATGCGCCGGTCGCGCGCCGACAGAGCGGCCGAGCCGTTCGAAAACAGGATCGTCGCCACCTTCACGAGCCCTTGGCCGCCGCCGAACGCCGGGGCGTAGTTCGGCGCTTGTTGCATCTCCTGTCGCATCGGGGGCGCGGCGCGGGTCAATTCGGATAATGAGCGCGTCGGCATCACCGGCATGCGCGCCGTCGGCGCCGCCTGGGCGACCTGATCGGCCATCTCCATGCCGCCCGACGACACCACGACGGTGGCATACGGATCGTAACTCAAGGACGGTTCGGGCTGCTGCGGCGGCAACTCGGCGACCTGATTACCACCTTGATTGCCGGGCGGCGGCGTGAGTCTCGGCGCTTGCGGCGCGACGGCGGACGGCGTCGGCACGGATTCGCCCGGCGGCGGCGGCGGGCGCAACCGGACCGGCACCGTGGCTTCCGTCGAGGATTGAGAAGATGGGGCCGCCCGGGGCTCGGATTGGGGCTCGGCGCGGGTCACGGCCGGAGCCGGGGCCGCTTGCGGCGGCGGCGGCGCCGAGGCGATCTGGGCCGGCGCGGGTTTCTTGTCCTGGGGTTCCTCGCTCAGAACGTTGACGGCATCGCCCTGGCGCGACGGCACGCTGGCGTATTTGCGCTCGGAACGGTCCGCGCCGAGGCCGCTCGGCACGGACGCCAGCGACGGAAACGGCTTGTCGGCGCCCGGCGGTTGCTTGCCCCGGTCGGCCTTCAAATGGCTGTCTTTTTCTTCTTCTCCGTTGGTTTTGCGCGCCGCTTGGCCTTCCTTGTCGTCGCCGTCGAAGAAATCCATGGTGCTTCTGTACCATTCGGCCGGGTTGACCGCGTCCGGCACGGACGTGCATCCGCCGAGCAGCAGGGCGCCGCCGACAACCATGCCCGCGGCCAGGAGATGGCGCCGAGTGCCTTTATTATTGGTGATTTTTAAGCCCGCCATCGTCGATGAATCCCCTCTTACTCTGCCCCAATTCCCTCAGCCGTCATGAGTCGCCCCGGCAAACCTGCCGCGACTTTACAGCATCATGGCCGCAACTTGGTTAACAATATCCAAATCGGCCCCGGATTTCGCCGTCTGAACGCTCTTTTTGTTCCATAAGCGCCGCGGCACACGCCGTGCCCGTTATTTTACCGCGAACGGTCGTGTTGCACTGCGGCAAATACCATATGGCAAAGCAACCGCATTTGAATCATAATGGTCCGCTCATGAACGATCAACCGAACTTCAAGAACTCCAAAGACGACAACGACGACGCCGGAAACGACGGCGACGCCCTGTCGCCCATGGCCGACATCGCCATTCGCAGCCAGCGGCTGGTCAACGAGTTCCTGCAACGCAACGCCGGCGGCGGCGGCGCGGGCAACTTCGGCATGGCCGACCCGATGAGCATCGGGCGCGCCTTCTTCGAGATGACCGCCCGCATGATGGCCGACCCGACCAAGGTGATGCAGGCACAGATGAACCTGTGGCAGGATTATCTGGCGCTGTGGCAGAACACCACCCAGCGCATGCTCGGGCAAAAGGCCGGCCCCCAGATCGAGCCCGAGAAAGGCGACCGCCGGTTCCGCCACGATGACTGGAACGAAAGCGAGATCTTCAACTTCATCAAGCAATCGTATCTTTTAAGCGCGCGCTGGCTGCAGGCCACCGTCAAGGACGTCGAGGGCCTCGACGACAAGACCGCCAAGAAGGTCGATTTCTATACCCGCCAGTTCGTGAACGCGCTCTCGCCCACCAACTTCGTGATGACCAACCCGGAAGTGCTGCGCGAGACCCTCGAAAGCCGCGGCGAGAATCTCGTCAAGGGCCTGCGGAACCTGCTCGACGATCTCGAGGAAGGCGACGGCCGGCTCAACATCCGCATGACCGACAACGACGCCTTCGAGGTCGGGCGCAACCTCGCCGTCACCCCGGGCAAGGTGGTATTCCGCAACGACCTGCTGGAACTTTTGCAATACGCGCCCGCCACCGACACCGTGTGCGCGACGCCGCTGCTGCTGATCACGCCGTGGATCAACAAATTCTACGTGCTCGACATGCGGCCCGAGAACTCGCTGATCAAATGGCTGGTCGACCGGGGCCACACCGTGTTCGTCACCTCGTGGGTCAACCCGGACGAAAAACTCGCCAAGAAATCGTTCGCCGATTACATGACCGAGGGCGCCATTGCCGCCATCGACGCGGTCCGCGAGGCCACCGACGAGAAGCAGGTGAACGCGATCGGCTATTGCATCGGCGGCACCCTGCTCGCCGGCGCGCTCTCTTACCTGGCCGAGAAAAAGATCGACACGGTGAAATCCGCGACCTTCCTCACGACCCTGGTCGACTTCAGCGACGTCGGCGACATCGGCGTGTTCATCGACGAGGAGCAGGTCGAGCAGCTCGAGGAGAAGATGAAGAAGCGCGGCTATCTCGAGGGCCACGAGATGGCGGGCACCTTCAACATGCTGCGCGCCAACGATCTGATCTGGTCGTTCGTCGTCAACAACTACCTGATGGGCAAGGAGCCGTTCCCGTTCGATCTTCTGTATTGGAACGCGGATTCGACCCGCCTGCCCGCCGCCATGCACAGCTTTTACCTGCGCGAGATGTACCTCGCCAACAAGCTGATCGAGCCGGGCGCGATCAAGCTTGCCGGCGTGCCGATCGATCTCACGCGAATCAAAGTGCCGGTTTACATCCTCTCGACCCGCGAGGATCACATCGCGCCGTGGAAATCGACCTACGCGGCGACACGGATTTACAAAGGGCCGGTGAAATTCGTGCTGGCGGCCTCGGGCCATATCGCGGGCGTCGTCAACCCGCCGGCGGCCAAGAAGTACAGCCATTGGACCAACGACAAGCCCCCGAAGGACCCGGACGCCTGGCTCAAGGGTGCCGCCGAGGACGCGGGCTCGTGGTGGCCCGATTGGGACGCCTGGCTGAAAGAGCACGGCGAACAGGCCGGACCGGCCACGAGCGCGGATGCAAGCGCAAGCAAGGGCGGCAAGGCTAAAGGTGCAAAAGGCGCGAAGGGAAGCAAGAGCGCGAACGGTAAAGGCGCGAAAGCCAAGGCCGGACAAGACAAGGCGGCCGGACCGAAAATGGTGCCCGCGCGCACCCCCGGCGCCGGAAAGTTAAAGGCGCTCGCCGACGCCCCCGGCACGTACGTGAAGATGAAGGCTTAAGGCTACTGCAGCGCTGACAATCACCACAATAAATCTAAAAATCTAAGCTTGGCCATTATGGCTGCTGAAAAGCATTCCTCTTTACCTCTCTCCCAATCTGCGATATTTTGTTCACTCTTTGTTCTTGAGTGGGTGTATTATTGGTGTATAATGCATCAAAACAGTGCATAATGGTGAATATACTTGATTTCACACAATCAAGATCACCATGCCAAGCCATAAGAAAAAAAAATGTGAGAACGTCGGTGTTGTTGCCTGAGAGCCAATACGCATTGCTTTCAGCGCTTGCATCGAAAAATGACGTTTCAGTCGCCTGGGTCATTCGCCATGCGGTTT
>JBBDTH010000147.1:15558-19505 GCA_040904505.1 Rhodospirillales bacterium
TTTAGCGTTTATAATCATCAACGTGGTCTGCATGACAAACGTAGCCGACTGTTTCAGGAATATCTGCGGCTTGTCGAAGGGTTAATGCCAAAATGGGTAGTCATGGAAAATGTCACTGGCATTACTTCGGCAGGCGAAGGAAAAGTTGTTCAAGAAATTCAATCTGGCCTTGCCAATTTAGGCTATCAAGTTGAAGCACGAATTCTCAAAGCGGAAGAATATGGCGTTCCTCAAGAACGGCGGCGAATATTTTTTGTTGGCAATCGACTCGGACTTAAGTTTGAGTGGCCAATGCCTACTCATGGGCCCAATTTGCTTCCCTTCGTTAAGGTTTGGGATGCAATCTCAGATATACCAGATCTTAAAAATGGCGAAAATTTAGGAAATCAGCTTACGTATCGCACGATGCCACAAAACCAATTTCAAAAAATGCTTCGTGGTAGCAATAAATGTATCATGAATCATGCTGCTCCGCGGCTTGCGCCAATTAATATCGAGCGCATGAAGCATATCCCCGAAGGTGGAAGTTGGCGCGATATTCCAATTGAGCTGTTGCCAAATGGCATGAAGCGGGCCAGACGTTGCGATCACACAAAACGCTATGGCCGTCTTCGTAAGAACGGCTTATCTTCAACAATCCTAACCAAATGCGATTTGCACTGGGGAGCATACATTCACCCAGAACAGGATCGGGTATTAACCGTACGAGAAGCAGCTAGGCTTCAATCATTCCCTGATTGGTTTCAATTTTCTGGACCGCGCACTGAACAATATGTCCAGGTTGGGAATGCTGTACCTCCACTTCTTGCAAAACAAGTAGGGCTGGCCCTCATCGAAGCAGAATCCCAACAACCGCTACGTAAAAAAGTTCACTCAAAAGGCAAATCTGCCGAGATACTCGCTGCAATGGCATCGTAAGGCTATCGGTTAAGGGCCGCGTTGATCGCTGCCTCATACACGTTTTGGTCTGGCAGGTTCATCGGCGACGTAAAAGCCAGAGCCACTTGATCCACTGTCGTCGTAAATTGCCCAAAAAGCATCATATCCCGATGCTGGCCGAGAGGCGGTTCTGGACCTAATTCGTAGCTCCGAAACGTGATCGTACCATTCCCAGGTTGATACGTGTGTAGATTGCCCCCCAACCTGTCGCGTATCTTATCATAAACCTGTTTCGGACATACGAAGTATAACCCTTTGCTACACTTCGCCTCACGGCGCAAGACATGGCCCTTGTAAATAATTTGAGGCAAGATACGCTTATTGACGTTTTCCCAATTCATTCCTGAGTTACTATAGCCAGGATTACGTCCCTTTCCGTCGATGAATGATTGTCCATTAAAAAATGTTTGCGCTTGGTCCTTATAGTTTCCCGTCGTATCGATTGTCTGAACCTCAACTGCTGTAAGCTCGACAAGCTCACCATTGCTCTTCAATTTTGCAAGAATCCAGTCCACATAATATTTTCGGGCAGCCGCTGCATTTTCACCCTGCGGTCGAGGCAAAGGCAATTCCTGCCCCCAATAGCGACCAAATACTGCGACCTCATTGCCAGTCATTCTTCCCGCAGCAACTAGGGATGCTACATCAGCCGGTCGAACCAACACAGTACCAGGACCAAAAGTCTCTGTTGCAATTTCAGTCAGAATTTTAAAATTATCCCCATACATCCGATTTGGGCAGCATATGACTGGCTCAGTTTCTGATACCTGCTGTATTGAACATGCTCCGTGGTTTGGCTTGATGCACGCACTGCTGACAAAGGGGCAACGCCGATCAGCCACATAATTTTTGGCTGCCAAATCAAGGGGGTATAACCAAAAAATTCTATTATTTGTAAAGCCATACAGCTAGTCTCGGTTGAAATAGCTCAAGAGGCAAGTTTTTTGGATAGAATAAGTTCGGAAGCACGCAGCGCCACCATGCGTGCGATCCGCAGTAAGGGCATGAAGCCTGAGATGGCTGTGCGACGATTAGTGCACGCCATGGGCTACCGATACAGACTGCATCGGCATGATATGCCAGGCAGGCCTGACTTAGTATTCCCCAGCAGAAACAAAGTGATATTCGTTCATGGTTGTTTTTGGCATCAACATGATGACCCAAATTGCAAAATTGCACACACTCCGAAATCAAATCAAAGCTATTGGCTTCCTAAGCTTAAGCGAAACAAAACAAGGGACAAGCAGCATCAAATCAAGCTCCGTGAAATGGGGTGGGATGTATTAGTTATCTGGGAATGCGAATTGAAAACCAATGGAGATTCCTTGAATTCAAAAATTCGAGGATTTTTAGGAAACTAAGCTGCTTTAAGATTCTCATCCCTACCCCTCCTCCTCTTCGCGCATGTAGTCCTCGCCGAGTTCGACGTAGTGCGGCGGGATGCGTTTCAGCATCGCCATTTCCTTCTCGCCCATGTCGCGGATCGGCTTGGCGGGGATGCCGGCCCACATCTCGCCCTTCTTGACGCGCTTGCCCGAGGTCAGCAGCGCGCACGCCGCGACCATGCCGCCGCTCTCGACGTAGGCGCCGTCCAGCACTTTCGCGCCGATGCCGACGAACGAATTGTCCTCGAGCGTGCAGGCGTGGATGCAGGCCATGTGCCCGATGGTGACGTCGTTGCCGATATACGTGCCGCCGCCCTCTTGCGATGAGCAATGCACGATGGTGCCGTCCTGGATGTTGGTGCCCGAACCGATACGGATCTCGTTCACGTCGCCGCGCACGACGCAGCTGAACCAGATATTGCTGTGATCGCCGATCGTCACGTCGCCCATCACGGCGGCGGTGTGCGCGATGAACACGCCCTTGCCGAGGGTCGGCATGATGCCCTTGTAGGGCAGAATGAGTCCGAGCATGGTTTTGTCCTTTCTTGTCTTTTCTCTCTAGGTTTCTTGTTTACCGGCGATCCGGTTTCCTCCATTCGTCATGCCCCGGCGGAGGGGATACCCCCGAAGCCCGGGGCATCCAGGTCGTCGTCTGGATTGCCCGGGCTGTCGCCGGGCAATGACGTGTGAAATGGTCCGTCCATCATCCCCCGCCCTGCAGCCAATATCGCATGACGGCGCTGACGGCGCGAGGCCGTTCGAGGGTGGACAAATGCCCGCAGTCCTCGATCGCCACGAATTTCGCGCCAGGAATGAGCGCGGCCATCTCCCGATGTACCTCGAACGGCGCCAGCGCGTCCTGGCGCCCGCACAGCACCAGTGTCGGGCACGCGATATTCGCGAGATCCTTGCGCCCGTCCGGGCGGGACATGATGGCGTGCTGCTGGCGCAGGAAGGCCTCCTTGCCGACCGAGTCGGCCATCGCGAACACGGTTTCGGTCAGCGCCGCGTCCTCCAAACGATCCTGGTGGATCAACAGCGGCAGCAGGCGCGCGGTCACGCCCTTGAATTCACCCTTTTGCGACAGATCCATCAGGCCGCGCCGGCGCGCGGTCAGCTCGGGGGTATCGGGGTGAAACGAGGTGTCGAGCAGCGCGAGCCGGGTTACGCGCTCGGGTGCGCGGCGCATGATCTCCTGGGCGAGGTAGCCGCCCATCGACAGCCCGGCCAGCGCGAACGTCTCGGGGGTGCTTGCCAGCACGTGTTCGGCCATGGCGCCCAAGGTGTCGTGGCCGGTGAGATCGGCCACCGTGATGTCGGCGAGGTCGGCGAGGCTGTCGCGTTGGTGGCGCCAGAGTGCGGCATCGCACAGCAATCCGGGCAGCAGAACGAGCGGTTGTTTTTCGGCCGATGGTAATGGAAGGGGCATGGGGCTGGGGTTCCGGTGTGATGATCGAAGGTCGCCCCCGGACCATAGTCCATCGCCCCGGTCCATCCAAGCCGGGGCCGATCCGGGCGAAAACGAGGTCAATTTAACCGTTCTGCCGTTGACAACGGGTCGGAAAACCCTAATATCCCGATCATTCTTCAGCAACGGCACCGGCACCGTGGATTTTTCACCCG
>JBBDTH010000148.1:0-37581 GCA_040904505.1 Rhodospirillales bacterium
AAACTACTTCGCCGCCGCAGGATATGATCGGGAGTAAGTTGAATCTGCTCTAGTGGAATATCATCCGCAAAAGCACGCCGAACTTCTTCCGGGCGCTTTCCCGGTGGGTCAGGAATCTCACGGGATCGGCGCCGTTCGTGTCCGGCGACAGATCGATCGACCACAACGCCGTCAGGTCGTTGGGAATGAAGGAATATCGCACATCGAAAATGCGGTTCGGCCGGTCCGGGTCTTTCGCGACGAAACCGTCGCTGAAGCGGCGGAAGCGCCGGACATCTTCGGCCTGACGGCTCGCGGAGTCGATCCGCGGGAAGTCACGGGCCATGTCCAGTTTCGGCACCGTCCCGCCCGGGAAGATACGAGGCCGCACGGAGGCGCGAACCGCGTCGACGTAAAACGCGCCGGCGGTTTCGTAGATCGACTTCCACACGACGATATTGGCGAAACTGGGTTTCACCTCGATGCGTACCGTTTCGTGGCCGCGCCCGGCGGCGATCTGCCTTGCCGCGTCGAGTGCCGCGCCGTGCTGGTACGCGCCCAGACACAAATAAAACGCCGCCCAGGCGAGGCCGATCCGCGCATACTTGGGGCGGCGCTTGAGCGCGGATATCACGACGAGCGTCAACAGCGGAACCGTGAACAAGGGATCGACGACGGAGATGATGCTCCAGGAAAACCTCGTGTCGCTGAACGGCCAGAGCAGCATCGTGCCGTAGGACGTCGACGCATCGAGGAACGTATGCGTCCCGTATCCCAGAGAGCAAAACAGAAGACTTTGCATGAAAGACAGCGTGCAGCGTTTGCCCAGCAGCACGCGCAGAAAAAGCGCGCAAATCAATCCGCCGACGGGAATGAAAATCAGGGAATGGGTGAACTGCCGGTGATATTCGAGAAACAGCAGCGGGTCGGTATCGGAGCGGATCAAAACATCGAGATCGGCCGCAAGCCCGCCGACGAAACCGAAAAGGCCGGCGATAACGATATCCGAACGGCCGCGCATCGCCTTCGGCAAGGCCGCGCCCAACGCACCTTGCGTCACCGGGTCCATCTAACCGATATCCCCCAAGCGGTTCATAAATCGAGTCATAAGATGCTTTATGTAAGATGGATATTAAGACGGCTCATAAACGCTACGCGCCGGCCGTCCGGCCTATTCCCGCGTTTCTTCGTAGCGCTTCTCGATCGCGTCCCAGACTTGCGCTTCCAAGGACACCGCGTCGAAGCGGCCGATCTCCTGCAGGCCGGTGGGGGACGTCACGTTGATCTCGGTCAGCCTGTCGCCGATCACGTCGATGCCCGCGAACAACAGGCCGCGTTCGGCGAGCGCCGGGCCGATGGCCTCGCAGATCAGCCGGTCGGTTTTGCTGAGATCGGCCTTCTCGGGCCGCCCGCCCGCGTGCATGTTGGCGCGCACGTCGCCCGCCGCCGGCACCCGGTTGACCGCGCCCGCCGGCTTGCCGTCGATCAGGATGATGCGCTTGTCGCCCGCGCGCACGGCCGGAACGTAGGCCTGCGCGATGATCGGCTCGCGATAGAGCGCGGTGAACATCTCCAAGAGCGCGTTCAGGTTGTCGTCGCCGGGCGGGCTGTGAAACACGTTGGCGCCGCCGTTGCCGAACAGCGGCTTGATGATGATGTCTTTCTGCTCGCGCTTGAAGGCGAGGATATCCTCACGGTTCGACGTGATCACGGTCGGCGGCATCAACTCGGCGAAATGGGTGACGAACAATTTTTCCGGCGCGTTGCGCACGTGCACCGGATCGTTGACGACGAGCGTGTGCGGATGCACGTGTTCGAGCAGATGAGTCGCCGTGATGTAGGCCATGTCGAACGGCGGGTCCTGGCGCATCAGCACGACGTCCATGAGCGCGAGGTCGATCGTTTCGTAACCGCCGAGCGTGCAGTGATCGCCCTTCTTGCGTTGCACGGTGAGCGCGCGCGCCTTCGCCGTCACCCGGCCGTGTTTGAACGTGAGATGATGGGGCAGGTAATGATAGAGCGCAAAGCCGCGCCGCTGCGCTTCGAGTGCGAGCACGAAGGTCGAGTCCGCGTCGATGTCGACGGTCTCGATCGGGTCCATTTGAATGGCGACGGTCAGCGTCATGCGCGCGCTCCGAAATTTTTCGATTGGTTAGTGAAGCCTGGCGCGCAATTCCTGCAACAGCAGCGACGTGCGGTAGCGCTTCTCGCTGCCTTCGCTCAAGCGCATGAAGTTTTCGAGCGCGGACACCGCGGCGGTGATGTTGTCGAGCCGGGCGTGCAAATGGCCCGCCTCGCGCCACAGGGCCGCGTCTAGGGGCGCGAACAAAAGCGTGGTGTCGATAATGTCGGCCGCCTCGAAATAGCGCTCGGTTTCGAGCAGATAGAGTTTCAACCGGTCCTGAAAGCGGATCAGCAACGCGCGGTTGTCGAGCTTGGCGTAATGGCCGGGGGCGAGCTCGGCCTGCTCGCCGACGATTTCCTTGAGTAGGCGGCGCAGGTCTTGCGGCGCGCGCAAGAGAAACCCGTCGGAGGGATCGAAAATGCCGCGGATGCCGCCGGCCTCCAGGCGCACCAAGGAGCGTCCGGGAAAGTTGACGGCGCTGACGTCCCAGCCGAGGGTTTGCGCGACATGTACATACAGCACCGCCAGGGCGGCGCCGGTTCCCGCGCGGGTGTCGATCAGGCGCATGAAGTTGGCGGCCTCGCGGATATCCGCCCCGTCCTCCGGCACCGGGCCGTAGCCGTAGCGCTTCGCCAGCACTTGGCGCAGGGCCTCGGCGCGGAGCGTGATATCGGCGGTCTCGAGATCGCGGCCGAGATAGCTCGTCACATCCGACGTCAGATGCTTGAGGTGGCGGATATAGGGCATGATCCGCGCCCGCTTGTCGACGGCGGTGGCGAGGAACAGCGCGGTCTCGCCGAGACGGATATGCTCGCCCGTCAACATGCCGATCCGGCGCAGGCGGTTTTGAATGTGCGGCGGCGGCTTCACGGAATTCAGGACCCTTTCGGCTTCTTGATGCGGACGTGGGAAACGACCTTATTGACGTATGCCAGTTGTTTGGCGTGCGCGGTGACGCGGTCCAGTTCGGCTTGGTTTTGCGCGGTGCCGATCAGGTAAACGACGCCGTTCACGGTTTCGATGAAATAATTTACCGCGTAGATTTTCTGATCGAACGTGATTTTCGATTTGAGTTGCGCGGTGATCCAGCCGTCGCGCGCGAGCGACGTTTTGCCGCCTTCGCCCGGCAGTTTAATTTCGTTGAGCACTTCCTTGACGCCGGCGGCCTGCCAGGTCAGGCGCACGGCATCGGCACGCATTTTTTCGCTATCGGCGATTCCCGTCAGCAGCACGCGGGATTGGTAAACGTCGATTCCAAGCTTGCGGACCATCGAACCGTCGTGATTGAGCCATTTATCGAGGACGCGGATTTCGATGCGCAGGTCCTCGGCGGCGCCCTCGACGCCGCGTTCCTGATAGGCGGCGATGCCGGTCGCCGCACCCGCGCCGACGACGACTCCGCAGCCCGACAGCCCCGCGGCGAGCCCCGGCGCCAGTCCGAGGACGGCGATCACCGGGAATATGCCCGCGCGCGCCCGGCGGAGTTTCCGCTTGAGCGTGTCGGTGGGGGTTTTCCCGGTCATGAATGCCGCTCGTACCGTGGTGGGTTGTTTTAAAAAATCCGCGTGGGGACCTGGGTCGTGTGGCATCATGCCAAGGAAGCGGCGGCGATACAATGCCCGGCTTGCTATGGGCCGGTGCGTTAAAACCCGTCGGAACGGGGCGGCCGCCAGGCGTCGCGCAGATGAACCGGCCAGCGCCAGGGCTCGACCAGCATGGCGTCGAAGCGAATCGTCGGCGCCGCCGAGGCCGGATGGTGGTGCAGATAGGCTCGCGCGCCCCGGCCGATACGGTCCTGCTGATGCGGCGTGATCGCATGGGCGGCGCGTTCGGCGCTGGCGCGGGCCTTGACTTCGATAAAGGCGAGAACGGTACCGCGCCGCGCGATAATGTCGATTTCGCCGAGCGGCGTTTTATAACGTCGCGCCAGAACGCGATACCCTTGCAGCATCAAGGCGATCACGCAGGCGGTTTCGGCGAGGAGGCCGTAGCGCCAGGCGCGCCGACGCGTGCCCGACTCGCGCAAGGGTTTCATGATTCGGACTCGCGCACGGTTTTTTCGATCTCGAGCGCGCGCGCGTAAACCGTGCGCCGCGCCGCGCCGGTCGCCTCGACGATCTCGCGCACGGCGTCGCGCACGGTGGTCCGTCGCAGAGCGTCGCGAATCAGGGCGTCGAGGTCGTCCGCGTCCGGTTCCGCCTCCTCGCGCGGCGGGGCGGCGACGATCATCGCCTCGCCTTTCGGCGCACCGGCACCGGCGTAGTGCGCGGCCAGCGCGTCGAGCGTGCCGCGGCGGATCTCTTCGTGCAGTTTGGTCAGTTCGCGCGCGACGGCGGCCGCGCGCGGCCCCAGGACCCGGGCCATGTCGGCGAGGGTCGCGGCGAGACGGCGCGGCGATTCCATCAGAACCAGCGTGGCCGGCACGGCGCGTAGGATTTCGAGCGTGCGCGTGCGTGCGGCCTGTTTGGCGGGCAGGAAGCCCGCGAACAAAAACCGGTCGGTCGGCAGCCCGGAGACCACGAGTGCGGCTAAAACGGCGGACGCGCCGGGCTCGGCGGTGACGGGGATCCCTTCCGCTTGGCAGGCCTCGACCAATTTGTAGCCCGGATCGTTGATCAGGGGCGTGCCGGCATCGGAAGCCAACGCCACGATTTCGCCGTTTTTCAGGCGCTTGATCAAAACCGGCCGGACGCGCGCGGCGTTGTGCTCGTGATATGCTGTCAGGTCGGCCTTGATGCCATGAAGGTGCAGAAGTTTGCCGGTAACTCTGGTATCTTCGCAGGCGATCACGTCGGCGTTTCGGAACGTCTCGAGCGCGCGTAACGTGATGTCGGCGGCGTTGCCGATCGGAGTCGCCACGATATGAAGGCCGGGACTCAAGGATTTTTGCGGCTGTTTACTCGTCATGTCCGGACCGTTAGGTTGTAAGGCGCCGCCGCCTTTGAAGGCGTATAGCATTGAACCATGAAAAAATCGGTCCACCCTAAACGACGCATCGAAAAAAGTTTCATCCGGCGCGCTGTCGGATGGGGGCTCGTGGCGCTCTGCCTGTTCGTTTCGGCCTGCGAGTCTTCGTCAGTTCCGCCCCCTTGGCAAGGGAGCGGTGCTCAGGGCTCCGTAGGTTCGGCGGGTCCGGCGCACAAATCGTCCTCGGCCGGAGAAGCGTTCGCGCCGGAATCGCGCCGGGCAGGCGCGCGCCCGGAACAGTTGCCCCTCGGCGAACCGGCTCAATCCGACCCGGCGCCACCGTCCGAACCGATGCCGTCCGAGCCGCCGGGATCCTCGGTGCCGCCGCTTGCCGCGCTTATCGATCGATCCCCGCCGCCGGAAACGTCGCGGTCGGACCGCTCGATGTCCTTGCCGCCGCCGCCGCCGAACCTGAGCGGCGTGCGGATCGCCCTGATGTTGCCGCTGACGGGGTCGAACGCGCAAATCGGTCAGGCGATGTTGAACGCGGCTCATCTGGCGCTGTTTTCGTTCGCCGGGAAATCGTTCGAGTTGCTGGTGCACGATACCAAGGGAACGCCGAACGGCGCGATCGAGGCCGCCCAGCTTGCGATCGGCGACGGCGCCCGGTTGATTCTAGGGCCGCTTTTAGCGGCGTCCGTGAGGGCGATTGCGCCGATGGCCCAGGCGGCCAACGTGCCGGTCGTGGCGTTCTCGAGCGATCGGTCCGTCTCGGGCGGCGGCATCTACACCATGGGCTTCATCCCAAGCGCGGAGGTTTGGCGCGTGGTGACGTACGCCCAAAGCCGGGGCGTTCAGCGATTCGCCGCCCTCGCTCCCGATACGCGCTACGGCCGGGCGGTCATCGCCGCGTTTCAGGACGCGGTCGAGCGCACCGGCGGCACGATCGCGCAGATCAGGTTCTACGATCCGGAGGGCAAGGATTACGCGCCGTTGATCCGGGAGTTCGCGGATTACGAGTCCCGGCGCGCGGCGCTGCTGGCGCAACGGGAATCGCTGAAGGCGCGCGACGACGAGGTGTCCAAGCGCGCGCTCGAGCGGCTCGAACGCCTGCAAACCATCGGCCCGTTGCCGTTCGACGCCCTGTTTTTGGCCGACGGCGGCAAGCGCCTGCAGGAAATCGCGGCGTTGTTGCCGTTCTACGACATCGATCCCGCGAAGGTGCGCATGCTCGGCACCGGGCAATGGGACGAACCGGGGATCGGCCGCGAGCCGGCCCTGGTCGGCGGTTGGTATGCGGCCCCGCCGCCGGATTTGCGGGCCGACTTCGAGGCGCAGTATCGTCAAATCTACGGCGAGCGCCCGCCCCGGCTCGCGACCCTCGCCTACGATGCGACCGCGCTCGCCACCGTGCTGGCGCGCGGCGCGAAGGGGCCTGATTTTTCGTTCACCGCGCTGACCACGCCGAGCGGATTCGCCGGGCGCGACGGCATTTTCCGGCTGTTGCCGGAGGGCCTGCCCGAGCGCGGCCTGTCGGTATTGCAGATCGGCCCGGATAAAAACAAGGTGATCAGTCCGGCGCCGGAGTCGTTTTCCCAACGGACCGCGAACTGACGCGCCGGAACGTGTTCGGAAAAATCAGACCAGTAATTTCGCCAGCACGGCGTTGAGGCATTGCCGCCCCGTGTCGGTGGCGCGTAAAGCCGTATCGTCGCAAACCACGTAGCCTTCTTCCTGAAGCATCATAAGCGCGGCCGCATCGACACACGCTTCGAGCGCGAAACCGAATTTGCGTTCGAAATCCCGTCGCGCGATTCCGGCGCGCAATCTCAGGCCCATCATCAGCGCTTCGCGGCGGGCGTCCTCGGGCAAAAGCGTCACGCGCTTGACCGTGCCGTGGCCTTTCGTCTCGACCGCCTTGAGCCAGTTCTCCGGCGGACGGATCTGGCTGACGGCCGTCGACACGCCGTCCGCCCAGAGTCGGCCGTGCGCGCCCGGCCCGACGCCGAGCCATGTGCCGAAGCGCCAATAGGTCAGGTTATGGCGGCTCTCGAAACCGGGCCGCGCGTGATTGGAAATCTCGTAGGCGGGCAGACCGGCGGCGTCCAAAATCTCCTGAGTGATTTCGTAAAGTGCCGCGCCGGTGTCCTCGTCGGCGGCTTTGATGCGCGCGCGGTGAAACGCCGTGCCCGGTTCGATGGTGAGCTGGTAGACCGATAGGTGCGAGCCGGCGAGCGTTAAGGCGCGTGCGAGCTCCTCACGCCAGGCCGCCGGCGTTTGCCCGGGCCGGGCGTAGATCAGGTCGAAGGAGTAGCGCTCGAAGGTTCGTGCCGCCGCGTCGATGGCCGCGAGCGCCTCGCGATGGGAATGCCGGCGCCCGAGAAACGTCAAGGCCGCGTCGTCAAGCGCCTGCACGCCGATCGAAACGCGGTTGATCCCGGCCGCGCGAAACGCCTCGAAGCGCGATGCTTCAACGGAAGACGGGTTGGCCTCGAGCGTTATTTCGAGATCCGGCGAAAGGTTCCAGTGTTTTGCCGCCGCGTCGATCACGGCGGCCGCGGTGTTCGGCGCCATCAACGACGGCGTGCCGCCGCCGAAGAAGATGCTGGTCAGCGTTTTGCCTTTCGTCTCGGCGGCGAAATGGGCAAGCTCGGCGAGATAGCCCGCGCGCCAGCGCGCCTGCTCGACATGCTCGGCGACGTGGCTGTTGAAGTCGCAATACGGGCATTTCGATTCGCAAAACGGCCAATGAACATACAGGGCGAAATCGTCGCTCATGGATCCATGCCTATCACGGCATCGAAGTTAGCGAAAGCAGGCCCCGATCAGTTTGGCGAAGGCCCGGGCCCGGTGGCTGACCGCGTGCTTTTTCTCGGGCGGGGTTTCTCCGAAGGTAATGGTTCTTCCTTCAGGCCGGAAGATCGGATCGTAGCCGAAGCCGAGATCGCCGCGCGGCGGCCACACGACGACGCCGTCGATGCGGCCCTCGAAAACCTCGCATTGACCGGCGGGCCAGCAAAGCGCCAGCGCGCACATGAAATGCGCGCTTTTGTCCGCGTGCGCTTCCAGCATCGTATGCACTTTTTCCATGGCCGGGCCGAAGTCGCCGTTCACGGCCCAGCGCGCGGAATAAATGCCGGGCCGGCCGTCGAGCGCATGCACGCAGAGCCCGGAATCGTCGGCGAGCGCCGGCAGTCTCGATTCCTGCGCCGCGGCCCGGGCCTTGATGATCGCGTTTTCGGCGAAGGTCGCGCCGGTCTCCTCGGGCTCGGGCAGGTTCAAGGCACCCGCCGAAACCGCGTCGGTGCCGTAGGGCGCGAGCAGATCGGCGATTTCGCGCACCTTGTCCGTGTTGTGCGAGGCGATGACCAGCCGGCCGCCCTCGAAACGCCGCGCCACGGTCAGCCGATCTCGAGCGCTTGGCGCTGCAGGGCGGTGAGATCGTTCACGCCTTTCTTGGCGAGCGCCATCAGATCGTGGAACTGCGCCTCGGAGAACGCGAAGTCCTCGGCGGTGCTTTGAATTTCGACGATGCCGCCGCGGCCCGTGAACACGAAATTGGAATCCGCCTCCGCCGTGCTGTCTTCGGCGTAATCGAGATCGAGCACCGGTGTTCCTTTATAAAGCCCGCATGAAATCGCGGCGACTTGATCGGTCAGCGGAACCGCCTCGATCATGCCGAGCGCGATCAACCGAAGGAACGCCGCGTGCAGTGCGACGTACCCGCCCGTGATCGCCGCCGTGCGGGTGCCGCCGTCGGCTTGGATCACGTCGCAGTCGATCTTGATTTGCAGCTCCCCCATTTTTTTGAGGTCGGTCACCGCGCGCAGGCTGCGCCCGATCAGGCGCTGGATTTCTTGGGTGCGGCCCGATTGCTTGCCGCGCGCCGCCTCGCGCCCGGTGCGCGTGCCGGTCGAACGCGGCAGCATGCCGTATTCCGCCGTGACCCAGCCCCGGCCCGAGCCGCGCATCCAGCTCGGCACGCCCTCTTCGACGCTGGCCGTGCAGAGCACGTGGGTATCGCCGAAGCGGGCCATGCACGACCCCTCGGCGTATTTGTTGATATTCAGCTCCAATTCGACGGCGCGCATTTGATCCTGGGCTCGACCCGATGGCCGCATGATTGACCTCTTTGTCCGTATGTGGTTTCCCGCCGATGGCCGGGTGCGATCTCGAAACGCAGGCAAGCTAACGCGCCGGACGGCGGCGGTAAAGCCTTGATGCCCCATGCTTATGGCCGCTTTCGCGGGGTCGTCCGTTGACGCCGGCGAGTCCGGTTACTAAGTTTCCTAACGATTTCAGTTCTGTGTTAAGGGAAGATCATGATTACCGAGCTCAACGACCGGTCGCGCCAGATCTTCCGCCAGATCGTCGATGCGTATCTCGAAACCGGCGAGGCGGTCGGATCGCGCACGATTGCCCGGCGCCTCAACATGGTATTATCACCGGCGACGGTTCGCAACGTGATGGCCGATCTCGAGGATCTCGGGCTGTTGTTCGCGCCGCACACCTCGGCCGGGCGCATGCCGACCGAACAAGGCTTGCGCATGTTCGTCGACGGCATTCTCGAAGTCGGCAATCTTTCCGAAAGCGAGCGCCATCGGATCGAAAGCCAGTGCGCCGGATCGGCGAACACGCTGTCGGGGCTGCTCGAGGAAGCGAGCAGCGCGCTTTCGGGATTGTCGCGCTGCGCCGGCTTGGTGATGGCGCCGAAAACGGAGAGCCCGCTGCGCCACATCGAATTCGTGCATCTCAGCCCGGGCCGCGCGCTGGTGATTCTGGTCACCGAGAACGGCGTGGTCGAAAACCGCATCATAGAAACGCCGCTCGGCTTGACACCGTCGGCCTTGGTCGAGGCGTCGAATTTTCTGAGCGCGCGCTTAGTCGGGCGCACCTTGAACGAAGCCTACGACACGATCATGGAGGAACTGGAAAGCCACCGCGCTCGGCTCGACGCGCTGACCTCCAAGGTCGTCGAATCGGGGCTGGCGATCTGGGCGGGCGACCGCAAGGACGGCACCCTCATTCTGCGCGGTCACGCCAATCTGCTCGAAGACGTGACCGCCGCGACCGATCTCGAGCAGATCCGAACCCTGTTCGAGGCACTCGAGACCAAGGAAACCCTGCTCAAGCTGCTCTCGCTCGCCGATACCGCCGAGGGCGTGCAGATTTTCATCGGCGCGGATAATCAATTGTTCGGCCTTTCGGGCTGTTCGTTGATCGTCGGACCGTATAAGAACGAGGAAAAGAACGTCGTCGGCGCAATCGGCGTCGTCGGGCCGACGCGCATGAACTACGCGCGAATCATCCCGATGGTCGATTACACCGCGAAACTCATCGGAAAACTCATCGGATAACAACCTTAGAAAGAATCATGTCAGCGGAAGACGAAAAACAACCGTTCGGAGACGCGCCGGATCAAGCGGGCGCCGGACAAGAACAGGCATCCGACCCTTCGGCGGCGCAAGCTGAAAAAACCGAAAAGCCGGGCGACGACCCCGCGCCGGATGCGGAGACCCGCGCGGCGGCGCTCGAGACCGACGTGGCGGACCTCAAGGACAAATTGCTGCGCGCCTTGGCCGAAACCGAAAACGTGCGCCGGCGCGCCGCTCGCGATAAGGACGACGCCAACAAATACGCGATTGCGTCTTTCGCGCGCGAGATGGTCGAGGTGCGCGACAATTTGCGCCGGGCGCTCGATGCGGTCGACGAGTCCGTGCGCGGGCAAAGCGAAGCGGTCGGCACGTTGCTCGAGGGCATCGAAATGACGGAGCGGTCGTTGCTGGCGACGTTCGAGCGTTTCGGCATCCGACCGATCGAGGCCTTGCAAAAGAAATTCGATCACAATTTCCACGAGGCTTTGTTCGAGGTCGAGGACCGAAGCGTTCCCGCGGGAACCGTGGTGCAGGAACTGCAGCCGGGCTACAAGATTCACGACCGGCTGTTGCGTCCGGCCAAGGTCGGCGTCTCCAAGGGCGGCGCCAAGGAGGCGCCCGGCGGCGCCGGCGCGAACGCGGACGAGGCGGCCCCGGAATCCGACCCGGAATCCGACCCGTCATCCGACTCCTCGAAGACCCAATCCGCGAAAGCGTATGAAAAGTCCGGCGATCCCGCCGGCGCCGGCGGCAAGCTCGACGAAAAACTCTGAATTATCTTCCGGAATCGACGAGAAAAGAGCCTGCCGGATCGTGGTTGCGGTGGCGCGCTTTCGCCGCCGCGCGCGAGCGCACGGCATAGCAATACGCGCAACCGTGCGGGCAGGTGTCGTACGCGCCGATATCTTTCGACGCCCAGCAGCCGCATGCCTTGCGGTGCGCCTTGGCGAGCGCACGCACGGCGGTCCCGGCGACATCGCTTAAGCGTTCGGCGTCGATGCAGCGTGCCTCGAACGTTCCCGCGACCCGCAGATCGGGTTGCCCGCAGACCGTCAGGCGAATCCCGTGGTCGGCGGCGATGGCGGCGAGATCGCCGAGCAGGGCTTGCTTTTCCGCTGCCTCGGGGTCGCGCCAGGAAAACCCGTATTCCCGCGCGGCGGCCTCGAGATTGCGCCGGGTCTTGGCATATATGTGGGCGAACGACACGACCGCCTCGTCGACGGCGCCTTCAAGCGCCATCGCGAGCCGGGCGAAGGCGGCGCGGTGGTGCGCGGGCGGCGTGATCGTGCTGAACACGATGGGATCGTAGCGCCAGACGAGCGCGCGCGGGCCGAAGGCGTCGGCCAACTCCCGGATCTGAAGGACCGCCGCGTCGGCCGGGATCGTCGCCCGCTCGAGCGCCTTGGGGTAATCGGTGATCGTGAACTGCACGACGAACGGCCTGTCGGACCGGCGCAGGCCGCGCAGCGTGTCGAAAAACGGGCCGGCATTCCGGGTCCAGAACACGAATCCGTCCACCGCGTCGGAGCCGAGCGGAACGGAAAACGGCTTGCCGCCGTAAGGATTGGCCACATCGCACGCCCCGGCGGCCAGGCGGCGGCGGAACCATTCCCCGAAAAACGCTGGAATATCAGTCTTATAACTTGCCGAGACGATCATGGCGGCGGCCCCGTCCTGCAGAAAGGTCGAAAAATGACCCGAAAAACCCGGCCGGGAGTTGCGGGCCCTTCATTCGCCCCATATATAACGCGCGGTTAAAGATAATCAGAGTATTGTCTTTATTGAAGGATTTGATCAGGGAAGGACCGGGGCGCCGCTGAGGCCGCGATCCTTTGCCGTCGGGAACAGAGGATGACATGAGCAAAGTTATTGGTATCGACCTTGGAACCACCAACTCCTGCGTCGCCGTGATGGACGGCAGCAATGCCAAGGTGATCGAAAACGCCGAGGGCATGCGCACGACCCCGTCGATGGTCGCCTTTACCGAATCGGACGAACGCCTGATCGGCCAACCGGCCAAGCGTCAGGCGGTGACCAATCCGGAGAACACGCTGTTCGCCATCAAGCGCCTGATCGGCCGCCGTTACAACGACCCGATTACCGCCAAGGACAAGGATTTGGTCGCCTATAAGATCGTCGAGGGCGAAAACGGCGATGCCTGGGTCGAGATCAAGGGCAAGAAATACAGCCCGAGCCAGATCAGCGCCTTTATCCTTCAAAAGATGAAAGAGACCGCCGAGAGCCACCTCGGTG
The DNA here is from genome assembly GCA_040904505.1 of Rhodospirillales bacterium. Lineage (GTDB taxonomy): Bacteria > Pseudomonadota > Alphaproteobacteria > Rhodospirillales > CALINB01 > CALINB01. Next base: position 12,640 of record JBBDTH010000148.1, read on the forward strand.
AAACGGTGACCCAGGCGGTCATCACGGTTCCGGCCTACTTCAACGATTCCCAGCGCCAAGCCACCAAGGATGCCGGCAAGATCGCCGGCCTTGAAGTGCTGCGCATCATCAACGAGCCGACCGCGGCCGCCTTGGCCTACGGGCTCGAGAAAAAGGATTCGGGCACCATCGTCGTTTATGACTTGGGCGGCGGCACTTTCGACGTCTCCGTGCTCGAGATCGGCGACGGCGTGTTCGAGGTGAAATCCACCAACGGCGACACCTTTCTCGGCGGCGAGGATTTCGACAAGCGGATTCTCGACTACCTGGCCGAAGAATTCAAAAAGGAACAGGGCATCGATCTGCGCCAGGACCGGCTCGCGCTGCAGCGCCTGAAGGAGGCCGCCGAAAAAGCCAAGATCGAGCTCTCCAGCACGGTCCAGACCGAAGTCAATTTACCATTCATCACGGCCGATCAATCCGGCCCGAAGCACCTGAACATCAAGCTGACCCGCTCCAAGCTCGAGGCGCTGGTCGAGGAATTGATCAAGCGAACCATCGAGCCCTGCAAGAAAGCCTTGAAGGACGCGGGCATTACGGCGGGCGAGATCGAAGAGGTCATCCTCGTCGGCGGCATGACCCGCATGCCCAAGGTGGTCGAGCTGGTGAAGGAGTTCTTCGGGCGCGAACCGCATAAGGGCGTGAACCCGGACGAAGTCGTGGCGCTGGGCGCGGCCATTCAGGGCGGCGTGCTCAAGGGCGACGTCAAGGACGTGCTGCTGCTCGACGTGACGCCGTTGTCGCTCGGCATCGAAACGCTGGGCGGCGTGTTCACGCGCCTGATCGACCGCAACACCACGATCCCGACCCGCAAAAGCCAAGTGTTTTCGACTGCCGAGGACAACCAGCAGGCGGTTACGATTCGGGTGTTCCAAGGCGAACGCGAAATGGCGGCCGACAACAAGGTTCTCGGCCAATTCGATCTTGTCGGTATCCCGCCGTCGCCGCGCGGCATGCCGCAAATCGAGGTGACGTTCGATATCGACGCCAACGGCATCGTCAACGTTTCGGCGAAAGACAAGGCCACCGGCAAGGAGCAGCAGATTCGCATTCAGGCCTCCGGCGGTTTGTCGGACGACGATATCGACAAAATGGTCAAGGACGCCGAACAACACGCGGGCGAGGACAAGAAACGCCGCGAAGTGGTCGAGGCGCGCAATCACGCCGATACGATCGTGCATTCTTCCGAGCGGAACCTGAAGGAGTTCGGCGACAAGATCGGCGCGGACGACAAAGCCGCGATCGAAAGCGCGATCGCCGACCTCAAGGGCGTGATGGACGGCGACGACGCCGAGGCGATCAAGTCCAAGACGGAGGCCTTGACGCAGGCCGCCATGAAGCTCGGCGAGGCCATGTACAAGGCGAGCCAGGAAAACGTCGAGGCGGGTGACGCGGCTTCGGGATCGGAAGGCGGAACGTCTTCGAGCGGTAACGACGATACGACCGTCGTCGATGCCGACTTCGAGGAAGTGAATCCGGACTCGGATAAGGATAAGAAGGATAGCTAAGGTTCCCATGAAGATAGGGGGGAACCGAAACACCGCCCCGAGGCAGGCTGTCTGCCCCGGGGTGAGCGGTATCTGAGAAGGCGCTGATGGCGAAACAGGATTATTACGAGCTGCTGGGGGTCAAACGCGGCGCGAGCGCGGATGATCTCAAGAAGGCGTACCGTAAGCTCGCGATGCAATGCCACCCGGATCGCAATCCGGACAACAAGGCCGCCGAGCAGAAGTTCAAGGACATCAGCGAGGCCTATAACGTCCTGACGGACGATCAAAAACGCGCGGCTTACGACCGCTTCGGCCATGCCGCGTTCGAGCAGGGCGGCGCCGGGACGGGCGGCTTCGGCGGCGGCGGCCCCGGTTTCGCCTCCGGCTTCGCCGATATTTTTGATGAGATGTTCGGCGATTTCGCCGCCAGCGGAGCGGGCCCCCGGGGTCAGGCGGCGGGCCGGGGCGCGGATTTGCGCTACAACATGGAAGTCACGCTCGAAGAGGCCTTCAAGGGCAAGAAGGCGAGCATCCGGGTGCCGACGTCGATTCCCTGCGAAACCTGCTCGGGCAGCGGCGCCGCCAGCGGGTCGGGACCGGTGGCGTGCGGTACCTGCCACGGGGCGGGGCGCATCCGGTCGCAATCGGGATTTTTCACGGTCGAGCGTACCTGCCCGACCTGTCAGGGTACCGGCCAGGTGATTCGCGAGCCGTGCAAAAGTTGCGCCGGCGCCGGCCGGGTGCATAAGGAAAAGACGCTGTCGGTCAACATTCCCGCCGGCGTCGAGGACGGCACCCGAATCAGACTGAGCGGGGAAGGCGAGGCCGGTTTTAGGGGCGCGCCGCCGGGCGATCTGTATATTTTTCTCACGGTTAAGGCGCACCGGCTGTTCCAGCGCGACGGTGCCAATATTTATTGCCGGGTCCCGATTCCGATGACGACCGCCGCGCTCGGCGGCTCCCTCGAGGTGCCGACGGTCGACGGCAGCCGGGCGCGCATCACCGTGCCGTCGGGCACTCAGACCGGCCATCAGTTCCGGTTGCGCGATAAGGGCATGTCGGTCCTGCGCACCAATTCGCGCGGCGACATGTTCGTGCAGGCGGTGGTGGAAACGCCGGTCAGCCTGACCAAAAACCAAAAGGAAATTCTTCAGCAGTTCGAAACCGCCACCAAGGGCGGCAAGCACAGCCCGGAATCCCAGAGCTTCTTCACCAAGGTCAAAGAGATCTGGGAAGACCTCAAGGAATAAGCCCCGAGGAAATAAAGCGGCGCGGGTTATTTATCGGAACCACGTGGTACTTCCGATAAATCATGATCCGATCTAGTATGCGCAACCCGAATACTAGGAGAGGACTCGTGCCATGAAAATCGGCATCGTCGGATGCGCCGGCCGGATGGGCCGGATGCTGGTGAGCGAAGTGCTGGCCGAGGACGGGCTCGCGCTCGCGGGCGGCGCCGAATCGCCGGGCCATGCCGCTTTGGGTCAGGACGTTGCCGCGCTTGCCGGCGCCGAGGCCGCCGGGATCGCGGTGAGCGACGATATCGCCGCCTTGTTCGCCGCGTCCGACGCGGTGATCGATTTCACCGTGCCGGCAACTGCGCAAACCCATGCCAAGCTGGCGGCCGACCACGGCGCCGCGCTCGTGCTCGGCACCACCGGGCTGTCGGCGGACGATCAACGGGCCGTCAAGGCGGCGGCGAAAAATATTCCGGTCGTGCAGGCAGCCAACATGAGCGTCGGGGTGAATCTGCTGTTGGGCTTGGCCGAGCGGGTCGCGGGCCTGTTGGGCGAGGAGTACGATATCGAAATCGTCGAAATGCATCACCGCCACAAGATCGATGCGCCGTCGGGCACCGCACTGGCGTTGGGCCGGGCCGCCGCCGCCGGACGCAAGGTCGATCTCGACAAGACCTCGGTTCGGTCGCGCGACGGCATCACCGGCCCGCGCGCGCATGGCGCCATCGGCTTCGCAAGTTTGCGCGGCGGCGACGTGGTCGGAGATCACTCGGTGATTTTCGCAGCCGACGGCGAACGCATCGAGCTCACGCATAAAGCCTCTTCGCGCGCCGTGTTCGCCAAGGGCGCGGTGCGCGCCGCGCGCTGGACCGAGGGCCGCGCCGCCGGGCTCTATTCCATGCGCGATGTCCTTGGGTTTAGCTGAGGCTCGGGTTTAGCTGAGATTTAAAAAGTAACGGCGTTACGTGTGCGGCGGCGTCAGCCGGCGCAGCGCCTCGCGCAGGTCATCGCCCAGATTTTTCCGCTCATCCGGGGACAAAAAGGATCCGATCACGATCGTTCGGCCGTGGCTCCGCACTTCCAGGCGTTCGAGGCCCTCGGGGCCGTGGCGCGCCGGCGTCGCGCTGATTTGCAGCCAATGGGGCGGTACCGACCACCGGTGTTCCCGGCCCCAGGGATCGACGCGGCGTACCGTCAGGGCGCCGGTAGTCAGCGCGATGGTTTCGACCGCCCGCGCGGCCCGCTGGTTGAGGAGCAGAGCGCCCAGCAGCAACACGATTTCGAGGCCCAGGAACCCGCTAACCGGCCACGCGCCGGCGAGGAAAAAACCGAAGCCGATGGCCGCGAAGGCGAGCGCCATGAGCACCAGCAACCAGCGCAGGGTATGGAGATTGGCGCTGCGATAGGGGCGCAACGTGGTGCTGAACAAGACGGTTTCGGCGCTCGAGGTGCCCATGGTCGTGCCGGGCCTTCCTTTTTATGGTGTCGGCGGCGGGGTTCTGGCTGGCCCCGATACGGATAAATCTAATATCATGCGTCGCGCGCGCCAGCCTTTTTTCCCCATCCGTTTTTCCGAGCCGTCCGCAACCGATTCCGTTATAAAAAAAAGCCCCATGAAGCCGAAAGACGTCGAGGAATTTTACCGCCGCCTGCAAAAGGCGAATCCGGAGCCTAAGGGCGAGCTCAACTACGTCAATCCCTATACGTTGTTGGTGGCGGTGGTGTTGTCGGCGCAGGCGACCGACGTCGGCGTCAACCGGGCGACCGAGGCGCTTTTCAAGATCGTCGATACGCCTGAGAAGATGGCGGCGCTGGGCGAGCGCAAGCTCAAGTCCTACATCAAAACCATCGGGCTTTTTAACGCCAAGGCCAAGAACGTCATCAAGCTGAGCAAGCTTCTCATCGAAAAACACGGCGGCGAGGTCCCGCGCGAGCGCGAAGCGCTCGAGGCCTTGCCCGGCGTCGGACGCAAAACCGCGAACGTCGTTCTGAACATCGCCTTCGGCGAACCGACCATCGCGGTCGACACGCACATTTTCCGGCTCGGCAACCGAATCGGTCTGGCGCCGGGCAAAACGCCGCTCGACGTCGAGAAGAAACTCGAAAAAGCCACGCCCGAAAAATACAGGCGCCATGCCCATCACTGGTTGATTCTGCATGGACGCTATGTGTGCAAGGCGCGCAAGCCCGATTGCCCGGCCTGCATCGTGAACGACCTGTGCGGTTTCAAGGCGAAGACGACTGTGTAATCCGGCGTTTAACCCGGCCGTCGCGACCGATATTTCAGCCGGCCTGCTTGATGTGATGTTTTTTAATCAAGCCCTTGAAGCAGGCATCCTTGGTCAGCGCCGTGTCGTTGACCGTCCGCACATCGGCGTGCGTGACCTTGAAGGCGGTACCGTTTCGAACGCGATAGAGAAACAAATCCAGAATACATTCCGCGTTGCCGTACTGCCAAAGATCGGCCGGTGTGTCCAAGCGCCGGAATGTCGGGGTGCCCAGCAGTGCCGTGACCTGCTCGCGATCGAGCCCGATCATGTCGTGAAGCGTCGGCAACGCTTCGGGCTCTTCGGTTTTGCGCGCGGCTTCGGCGCTTTCGGCTTGCATCGACGTCGTTGGCGTCGGCGGAGTTTCGGTTTGGGCGCATGCCGCGATTCCGATCAGCGGCAGAACGGCGCAAAATCGTAACAAGAAAGGACGAGGCAAAACCATTAAGCGTTCGATGTTTCGGCTTGGTCCTCCCGCTGCGGCGCGCCGGAATCGATGGCTTGCATGTCGCCCGAGATCTGGCCGCCCGATTCGATCACGATCCGTCCGTACCGGATGGAACCGCTGACCTTGCCGCTCGCGCGCACGGTGAGTTTGTCGCGGGCGATCAGCTCGCCTTCGAAATGCCCGCTGATATCGGCCTCGTCGACTTCGGCATTGCCCTTGAATAATCCCGTCGGCGCGATCTCGATCGCGCGTGCGTTCGACAGCGCAACCTCGACCTGTCCTTCGACGATGAGTTTGTCGCACGATGTAATCTCGCCCTTGAGGCAGATTTCCCGTCCCACCGTCAATTTCCGGCTTTCGGAATCGGTCGGTCGCAACCGTTCGGCGCGGACCGGCGCGCTGGCGGGCTCGCCGGACCGGCGCGGGATGTCCGGATGAAACGTCGTGCGCACCGGCGGGCGGGCCGGCGCATGCGTGCCTTTGCGGGAAAAAGGCTTCAGGGGCGGCGCGTTGACGTCCTCGCGCGGGGCGCCTTCGTTTTTATCGTCGCCGTCGTTTTGATCTTTGTTTCGCCGGAACATGAGCTAAGCCTTTTTGTGTTACGGAGCGGGGGGTGTCGTTTCCGCGCGTCCAGCTTCGAATAAATGAACCATTGCCGCCGCAGCAATAATCGGAGTCACTAAATTGACGATGGGAACTGTCAACGAAAACGCTATCGTTACGCCGGACAGAAAAAACCGCCACCGCTTTTTTCGCCATAACCGCCGGGCTTCGGTTCGATCCAGCCGGCGCAGGGCGACGAGTTCGTAGTACTCCCGACCCAGAAGATACCCGTTCGCGGCGTAGAAAACAAAAGGGAAAACGGGCGGGACGACCATAAAGACCAGAATGATGCCGTTGACGAAGATCAGTACGGCGAGAAACCGGACCGCGGTCAGGATCGTTTGGACGAGGGGCTCGCCGGGGGCCGGGGGCAGTTCCGGATAGTGCCGGCGCTCGACGGCCTTCGCCACCGCTTCCAGGAACAGGCCGACGACTCCGGTCGCGACGGCCGGAAACAGCAGCCAGGTGAAAATAAGCGCCGCCGCCCCGCCCAGCAGGCGGACCGCGGTATCGAGCCAGCCGATATCGAAAATCTGGCTGTACACCAGCGCATAGCCGATTCCCCACCACAGGGCGGCGAAAAGAACCGAGGTCGCGGCCAGAACCAGCCACAGGACCCGCCGGATCGCGGGATCGCCGAGCTGCGCGAAAGCCTTGCTGAAGGCGAAAACCGGCATGGCGGACTCCCTGCGGCGAAAATACGGGCGCGCTAACAATGGGCGCGATAATAATCAGTCGCGGGCCTTGTGGGCCCGACTCCGCCCGTTATACTGCGCGACACTTTTTTACGAAAGATGCGGAAGGAGGATTTAATGGCAGAACCCCGTTTCGACGTGGTGGGAATTGGAAACGCGATTGTCGACGTATTGGCCCATGCGGACGAGGATTTCCTCATTCGCTTCGACTTGAACAAGGGTGCGATGACCCTGATCGATTCGGATCGTGCGGCCGCGCTTTACGAGAACATGGCGCCCGCGGTCGAATGCTCGGGCGGTTCGGTGGCGAACACGATTGCGTGCCTCGCCTCGCTCGGCGGCGCCGGCGCGTTCATCGGCAAGGTCCACGACGATCAACTCGGCACCATTTTCCGTCACGATATCCGCGCGCTCGGAATCGATTTCGGGACCAAGCCGTCGACCGGCGGCGCTCCGACCGCGCGGTGCCTGATTTTCGTGACGCCCGATGCCGAGCGCACCATGCAGACGTTTCTCGGCGCCTGCGCCGAATTGAGCCCGGCGGACATCGACCCCGACGTGATCGCGGCGGCCAAGGTCACGTACCTCGAAGGCTATCTGTGGGACCCGCCGGGCGCCAAGGAAGCGTTCATCGCGGCGGCCGATCTGGCGCACGATGCCGGCCGGTCGGTCGCGTTGTCGCTGTCCGATCCGTTTTGCGTCGACCGCTATCGCGACGAATTCCGCGACCTGGTCGAACGGCACATCGATATCGTGTTCGCCAACGAAGAGGAAATCTGCTCGCTCTATCAGGTCAAGACCTTCGACGCCGCCTTGCAGCACGTGCGCGGCCATTGCCGCATCGCGGCGCTGACCCGCAGCGAAAAGGGCTCGGTGATCGTTTCGGGCGACGAGGTTCATGTCATCGACGCCGAGCCGGTCGAGCGCGTGGTCGACACGACCGGCGCGGGCGATGCCTATGCCGCCGGGTTTCTGTACGGCCTAACGCACGGCAAGCCGCTGCCCGATTGCGCGCGGTTGGGCGGGATCGCCTCGGCCGAGGTCATCAGCCATGTCGGCGCGCGTCCCGAGACGCCGTTGAACACGCTGGCGGCGAAAGTATAGGCGCCGCGTGACGGTCGGCCCCGTCCGCATGGTGGCGGAAAAGGCCCGCTCTTTCTGGGCCGCCGCCGCCGTGTACCGGGAACGCCGGGTCGCGATCATCCTGTTGCTCGGCTTTTCGAGCGGCCTGCCGTTGTTGTTGGTCTACGCCACCCTGTCGGCGTGGCTCAAGGAATCCGGCGTGTCGCTCACCGCAATCGGTCTGTTCAGTTGGGCGAGTACGGCCTACGCGATCAAGTTCTTGTGGTCGCCGCTGGTCGACCGCTGGCCCTTGCCGGTGTTGGCGCGCCTGCTCGGCCAGCGCCGCGGCTGGCTGGTGTCGGCGCAAGTCCTGACCGCGCTTTGCATGCTCGGCCTCGGAACCAGCGATCCGGCCACGGATATCGCGACGACGGCGCTATGGGCGGTGTTTCTGGCCTTCGCGTCGGCGACCCAGGACATCGTGATCGACGCCTACCGGGTCGAATCCCTCGATGAGCATCAGCAGGGCGCGGGTGCCGCGACCTACACGTTCGGCTATCGCCTGGCGATGCTCGCCTCCGGCGCCGGCGCGTTGATCATCGCCGAGACCGCGGGCTGGTTTGCGGCCTATGCGACGATGGCGGGTTTGATGGGAATCGGGTTCTTGACCGCTCTGATGAGCCCGGAACCGGCGCGCAAGCGCACCGCCGAATCGATCGCGCGCGAGCGGCAAATCGTTGAGGCCGTCGAGCGGTTTTCCCATTGGCCCGCACGGCTGCGCGGCTTCGCGGCCGAGACCTACGCCGCCGTGATCTGCCCGTTCGCCGATTTCATGGCGCGCCCGCATTGGCTGATGATTCTGCTGTTCATCGCTTTATATAAATACGGCGACGCCTTGCTCGGCGTGATGGCCAATCCGTTTTATCTCGATATCGGGTTTTCCAAGTCCGAGATCGCCGTGGTGTCGAAGTTCTACGGCATGGCGATGACGATTCTCGGCGGCCTTCTGGGCGGCATGCTCGCGGCCCGCTACGGCATCCTCAAGGCGCTCTTGATCGGCGGCGTCGCCCAGGCGCTCTCCAATCTGGCGTTCGCCGCGCAAGCCGCGGTCGGGTATTCCGTGCCGATGCTGACGGTGACCATCAGCATCGAGAACTTCACCGGCGGCATCGCGACCATCGCGTTCATCGCCTATCTCTCTTCGCTCTGCAACATCGCCTATACCGCGACCCAGTTCGCCTTGCTGTCGTCGCTGATGGCGTTTGCGCGCACGATCTTCGCCTCGGGCGGCGGCTGGCTGGCCGACCGGATGGACTGGGTGAGTTATTTTCTGCTCACGACATTCGCTGCGGTTCCGGGTATAATCCTGCTGTTGTGGCTGATAAAAAAATTTCCGCCGGAGAAGCCTTCGGCGGGCCCCTCCTCGGACCCGTTCGAGACGTAAACTAAAAACCGCCCGGCCTTTGATATGAGAAAGAGAGCGAAACGATGAATCTCGTTCACGGCTTGCACGTGCGCAACCTGCGCGGCGATATTTTCGGCGGCGTCACGGCGGCCGTGGTGGCGTTGCCCTTGGCGCTGGCGTTCGGCGTCGCGTCGGGCGCGGGCGCGATGGCGGGCCTTTACGGCGCGATCTTCGTCGGCTTCTTCGCCGCGCTCTTCGGCGGCACGCCGAGCCAGATTTCGGGGCCGACCGGGCCGATGACCGTGGTGATGGCGCTGATCATCACCAAGTACGCGCACGATCCGGCGATGGCCTTCACGGTCGTGATGATGGGCGGCGCGTTTCAGATTCTGTTCGGCGTGCTGCGCTTCGGCAGCTACGTCAATCTCATGCCGTTTCCGGTGATCTCGGGATTCATGAGCGGCATCGGCTGCATCATCATCATTCTGCAGATCGGCCCGCTGCTCGGGGTCGCGACGCCGGACGGCGGGACGTTGGGCGTTCTGAAACACCTGCCCGATATCGCCGCGCGCATGCATTGGGACGCCGCCGCCGTCGGCATCGGCGCGCTCGCCGTCGTACTGCTGATGCCGGCGCGCTGGGGGCGCATCCTGCCCGCGCCGCTGGTGGCGTTGATCGTGGGCACCCTCGCGGTCTTGTTTTTCCTGCCCAAGGTGCCGGTGCTGGGCGACATCCCGACCGGCCTGCCGCCGATGCACCTGCCGCGCTTCACCCTGGCCGCCCTGCCCGACATGATCGAATCGGCGCTGATCCTGGCGCTTTTGGGCGCCATCGATAGCCTGCTCACCTCGCTTATCGCCGACAGCGTCACGCGCACCCATCACGATTCGAACCGCGAACTGATCGGCCAAGGCATCGGCAACACGATCGCCGGGCTGTTCGGCGGTATTCCCGGCGCGGGCGCGACCATGCGTACCGTCGTCAACGTGCGCGCCGGCGGCGCGACGCCGATTTCCGGCATGCTGCACGCGGCGATCCTGCTCGCCATCGTGCTCGGCCTCGGGCCGTTCGCCTCGCATATTCCCCATGCCGTGTTGGCGGGGATACTTTTTAAAGTCGGAATCGATATCGTCGATTGGCCGTACCTGCGGCGCGTGCCGCGCGCGCCCCGCGCCGGCGTCATCCTGATGTTCCTGGTGCTGGGGCTGACGGTGTTCGTCGATCTCATCGTCGCCGTTACCGTCGGCATGATTGCTGCCAGCCTGTTGTTCGTGAAACGGATGTCGGACCTGCAGCTGTCGCACGTGAAGTCGAACCACGACGGCGATGGCGGCGGCGTGACGTTGACGGCGGCCGACTCGGCGATTCTCGCCCGCCATCCCCGCGATGTTCTGTTTTTCGAACTCGCCGGCGCGCTCAGTTTCGGCGGTGCCAAGGGCCTCACGCGGCGCATCGTCGCCGACGCGGGCGTCAAGGTCCTGGTCCTCGATCTGAGCGGGGTTTTGTTCGTCGATACCAGCGCGTCCCTGGCACTCGAGGAAATCATCGTACGCACGCAGGAATCCGGCTCCGCCGTGCTGCTGGTCGGCCTGCGCCCCGACGTCGACAAGACCCTGCGCCGCCTCGGCGTTTTGAGGTTCATCGCGACCGATCATGTCTTCGCGGATCGCGCGGCGGCGTTCGAGCATGCCGAGCGCACGGTCGCGGATTGGATGCCGGCGGAAGAGTACCAGACCGGACACGCCGCCAGCCAATCGTCGAGCCAATCGTAAAGGGTGTTGCGATGACCGGGCGCATCGACATCGTCGAAGGCGATATTACCGAACTGGACGTCGACGCCATCGTCAATGCCGCCAACGAATCGCTGCTGGGCGGCGGCGGCGTGGATGGCGCGATCCACCGAGCTGCCGGGCCCGACCTGCTCGAGGAATGTAAAACCCTCGGCGGCTGCCCCACGGGGGGGGCCAGACTCACCAAGGGTTACAAGTTGCCCGCGCGTTATGTGATTCACACCGTCGGACCGATCTGGCGGGGCGGCCAAAGCGGTGAAGACAATTTATTGGCAAGCTGTTATCGAGAGTCCTTGGCATTGGCGTTAAGAAACGGCGTCAAAACCATTGCCTTTCCGGCGATCAGCACCGGCGTTTACGGGTTCCCGCCCGAGCGTGCCGCCTATGTTGCGATCGAGACCGTCGCGGCGTTCCTGCACCGCGAGCCTCAAATCGAAAAAGTCATCCTGTGTTGCTTCGGCGATGCGTCCGTGAAGGCGCACGAGAAGGCGTTCGAGGCGCTCGGCCTTTAAGGAACGTCGTCTTTCCGGGACGTTTTCGCGGCGGCGTTTTCCACAGACCTGGGGGTAACCTTGGTGACATGTTTGTGGAACGATATGGTAAAGTGGGTCTTCAGCCCGATGATTAATTTTTAACCGTATTGACCGCCGACATCGCCGTGCCGACCGCCTCATCGAACGCCACGCCCGAACGAAACGAACAAACGCCCGAACCGGCGGGCGCGATCACGCCGATGATGGCGCAGTATCTCGCGATCAAGCGCGAGCATCCGGATGCGCTGTTGTTCTATCGCATGGGGGATTTCTACGAGCTGTTCTTCGAAGACGCGGTGCAGGCGGCGTGCGCGCTCGATATCACGCTGACCAAGCGCGGCAAGCACGACGGCGAGGACATCCCGATGTGCGGCGTGCCGGTGCATTCCCATGAATCCTACCTGTCGCGCCTGATCCGCCGGGGCTTCAAGGTAGCCGTCTGCGAGCAGGTCGAGGACCCGGCGGAGGCAAAAAAGCGTGGCGCTAAATCCGTCGTCAAGCGCGAAGTCGTCCGCCTCATCACCCCGGGCACGATCACCGAGGACGCGCTCTTGGACGCGCGCCGGCATAATTACCTCGTCGCCTTGGCGGCGGCGCAGGAGGATCTCGGCCTGGCCTGGATCGATGTTTCGACCGGCGCGCTGCTGACCCAGGATTTGAGCGGGTCCGATCTCGGCGCCGCGCTGATGCGCCTGGATCCCGGCGAGCTGCTGGTTTCCGAGACCCTGCTCGACAAGCCCGCCCTGTTCGACGCCTTCAGCGATTTCAAGGATATCGTCACGCCCCTGCCCGCCGGCCGGTTCGACAGCGACAACGGCCGGGCGCGTCTCGAGGCGTTGTTCGGCGTCGGCACGCTCGCGGGCTTCGGTGCGTTCGAGCGCGCCGAACTGGCCGCCGCCGGCGCCCTCGTCGATTACGTCGAGCTGACGCAAAAAGGCAAGCTGCCGCGCATCACCCCGCCCCGGCGCCTGGCGCAAGACGCCGTGATGGCGATCGACGCCGCGACCCGGCGCAATCTCGAACTGACGCAAACCCTGTCGGGCGAACGCGCGGGCTCGCTCTTGAGCGTGATCGACAAGACCGTCACCGGCGCCGGCGCGCGCTTGCTGGCGGCCCGCTTGGCCGCGCCCTTAACCGAGACGGCCGCGATCGACGCGCGCCTCGATGCCGTGCAGTTTTTCGCGAGCGAGTCCGGCCTGCGCGCGGACGCGCGCACGGCGCTGCGCCGTTGCCCCGATCTCGAGCGCGCCCTGTCGCGCCTCAGTTTGGGCCGGGGCGGGCCACGCGATCTCGCCGGAATCCGCGACGGCCTCGCCCTGACCCGCGAGTTGAAAACCCTGCTCGGCGGCGACACGGTTTCCGGGCTGCCCACGGTGCTGGCGCAAAACCTGGCCGCCCTCGGCGATCACGCCGCGACCGTCGAGCGGCTCGGTCAAGCCTTGGCGGAGGAATTGCCTTTATTGGCCCGCGACGGCGGCTTCGTCGCGAAGGGATTCTTTCCCGAGCTCGACGAGTTCCGCGCGCTCCGCGACGAGAGTCGCAAATTGATCGCCAACCTGCAAAACCGCTACGCTGGCGATACCGGGATCGCCACGCTCAAGATTCGCCACAATAACGTGCTCGGCTATTTCATCGAAGTACCGGCGAAGCAGGCGGAAAAAATGCCGGCCGGCGCCGGCGGCGCGTTCATCCACCGCCAGACCATGGCGAACGCGGTGCGCTATACCACCGTCGAGCTGTCCGAGCTCGAGGGCAAGATTTCGAAAGCGGCCGAGCGCGCGCTTGCGCTCGAGCTGAAGGTGTTCGACGACCTGGTGGCCGAGGTCGTGCGCCGGGCCGAGAAAATCGCCGCCGCGGCCGCCGCGTTGGCCGCCCTCGATGTCGCCGCCGCCCTGGCCGATCTCGCGCTCGAGCACCGCTACGTCCGCCCGGTGCTCGACGAGGATACCGGCTTCGAGATCAAGGGCGGGCGTCATCCGGTGGTCGAGGCCGCGCTCGAGCGCCGCCGGGAAGGCGCGTTCGTGCCGAACGACTGCGCGTTGACGGAAAGCGCGCGGCTGTGGCTGCTGACGGGCCCCAACATGGCGGGCAAAAGCACGTTCCTGCGCCAAAACGCCCTGATGGCGATTCTCGCCCAGATGGGCTCGTTCGTGCCCGCCGAAGAAGCGCGCATCGGGATCGTCGATCGGTTGTTCTCGCGCGTCGGCGCCGCCGACGATCTGGCGCGCGGCCGCTCGACCTTCATGGTCGAGATGGTGGAAACCGCGGCGATCCTCAATCAGGCGGGGCCGCGCGCGCTGGTCATTCTCGATGAGATCGGCCGCGGCACGGCGACCTTCGACGGCCTGTCCATCGCCTGGGCGGTGGTCGAGCATCTGCACGAGGTCAACCGCTGCCGGGCGCTGTTCGCGACTCACTATCACGAGCTCACCACGCTGACCGCCACGCTCGCGGCCCTGCGCTGCCATACGATGAAAGTGAAGGAATGGAACGAGGACATCGTGTTTTTGCACGAGGTCGCGCCGGGCGCCGCCGACCGTTCCTACGGCATTCACGTCGGCAAGCTCGCGGGCTTGCCCGCGGCCGTGATCGCGCGCGCCCAAGACGTTCTACAGACCATCGAAAGCGGTGAGCAGTCCTCGTCCCTGACCAAACTCGCCGAGGATCTGCCCCTGTTCGCGGCGGCGCCGGTGCCCGCGTCGAGAGACGCGCCGGGCAAAACGGCCGGTCCGTCGCCGCTCGAGGAAGCGCTCGGCGCGGTGCACCCTGACGAGTTGACGCCCAAGGAGGCGCTCGATCTGATCTACCGGCTGAAATCGCTTCTGAAAGCGGAAAAGCCGTAACCGCCTCCTCTTTCCCCCGCTTAGAGCAGATCATGGTTCATCGGATCGCCATTTTGGCCCATGCCAAATGATTGGCAAATGATCGGAAATGGCGATCCGATCTAGGCGCCCCGCACTTGGCTTTCGCCGATGAAGCGTTTCAGCAGGCGAATGCCGCGGGCATGGCACCCGGCGGGTTGATGAATCGCGTGGCGATGACGGAACGGTAGTTCGCCTGCATCGCTTCGACCCGCGCCGGCCTAATCGTTGATGAACCCCCGGTGCACGTCGATGATCGGCAAAAAGCCGGCCCTGCGAAATCCCCTGCCGGAAAACCTATACAAGCCGTTGGTTTATAACGGTAATTCCTGTTACACTAAAATCGGCCCTGTGGCCCGATCGTGATCGTGCTTATATTCATACCGGAGATCGTTTAAGGATAACCATGACCCGAATCCGCAAACAGCGCGAGATTATCGATCGCCAGGCGTTGACCGCGGACCTCGAAAAGCTCGCGGGCTGGTCGGGGTATGCCGACTCCGTGCGCCCCAAGGTTCTCGATATTTTCAAGAAGACCCTGGATCGGGGCTGGAACGAAATCAAGCGCCGTTTCGAGGCGGGCGAGATCAAGGGGCCCGAGGCGATTGCCTCGCACACGTTTCTGATCGACCAGTTGATCCGCGTGCTGCACGATTTCACCCTGAAATACGTGTATCCGGCGGCCAACCCGACCAAGGGCGAACGCATCGCGATTTCCGCGACCGGCGGTTACGGCCGGGGTGAACTGTCGCCGTTCTCCGACATCGATCTGATGTTCCTCACGCCCTATAAGACGACGCCGCACACCGAACAGGTCGTGGAGTTCATGCTCTATTCGTTGTGGGACCTCGGGCTCAAGGTCGGGCATGCGACGCGCTCGATCGAAGACGCGGTGCGGCTGGCCCGCGACGACATGACGATCTGCACGTCGTTGCTGGAGGCGCGCTGGCTGTGGGGCAATCAGGAGGTGTTCGATAAGTTCCGGGCCCGCTTTCAAAAGGAAATCATCGGTTCGGGCGGCAACGCGTTCGTCGAATCCAAGCTCGCCGAGCGCGACGAACGGCACGACCGCATGGGCGATACCCGCTACGTGTTGGAGCCGAACATCAAGGAAGGCAAGGGCGGGCTGCGCGATTTGCAGTCGTTGTTCTGGATCGCCAAGTTTCTTTATCAGGTCGACGGCGTTCCGGACCTGGTCGCCAAGGACGTTCTGACGCAGGAAGACGCCAATCGTTTTTCCAAGGCGCAGAACTTCCTGTGGACGGTCCGGTGCCATCTCCATTACTTGGCCGGGCGCCCGGAAGACCGGCTGGGCTTCGACGTGCAAACGGCCCTCGCCGATCGCATGGGTTATGCGGACCGCGCCGGGGTTAAGGGCGTCGAGCGTTTCATGAAGCACTATTTCCTGATCGCGAAGGATGTCGGCGATTTGACCCGGGTCTTGTGTGCTGTGCTCGAAGAGAGCCAAAAGAAGAGCCGGTTCCGGTTTCCGTCGTTTTCGTTCAAGAAATTCAACGTTCCGGGGTTTGCCGTCGACGGCGGCCGGCTGGCCGTCATCGACGGCAAAACGTTCGCCGAGAAGCCGGTCAATCTGTTGAGGTTGTTCGAGGAGGCGCGCAAGAATAATCTCGACATTCATCCGACCGCGCTGCGGCTGGTGACGCAGAACCTCGATCGGATCAACGCCGAGGTTCGCGACGACCCCGAGGCCAACCGGCTGTTCATGGATATGCTGACGGCCCGCCAGGGCTCGGAGTTGGCCTTGCGCCGCCTGAACGAGGCCGGCGTGTTCGGCCGTTTCGTGACGGATTTCGGCCGCGTCGTCGCGCAGATGCAATACGACATGTATCACGTCTACACGGTCGACGAGCACACCATCCGCGCGATCGGCATCATGCATCGAATCGAAAACGGCGAGTTGAAAGAGGACCACCCGTTATCGAGCGAGGTGGTTCGTGAAGTGCAGTCCCGCAACGCGCTTTACGTGGCGCTTCTGCTGCACGATATCGCCAAGGGCCGCGGCGGCGATCATTCGGAGCTCGGTGCCAAGATCGCGCTCAAGATGGGGCCGCGCCTGGGGCTCGACGCGTGGGAGACGGAAACGGTTTCCTGGCTGGTGCTGCATCATCTCGCCATGAGCATGACGGCGTTCAAGCGCGATCTCGAGGATCCGAAAACCGTCACTGATTTCGTCAACCTGGTGCGTTCGCCCGAACGGTTGCGCCTGCTGGTGGTGTTGACGGTCGCCGATATCCGCGCCGTCGGCCCCAATGTCTGGAACGCCTGGAAGGCGGGCTTGCTGCGCGAACTCTACGAGCGGGCATACGAAGAAATGACCGGCGGTTCGAGCGCCGAGCGGCGCACCGTGCGGGTCGAAACCGCCAAGGCGGCCTTGCGCGAACGTCTTTCTCATTGGACCGAAGAGGAAATCGAAGAGCATATCGCGCGCGGCTATCCCAATTATTGGCTGGCGTTCGATACGGAAACTCATTGGCATCATGCGCACTTGATCAGAATGGCCGAGTCGAAAGGACTTCGGCTGCACATCGAAACCCGCGTTCAGCCGGACCGGGACGCGACCGAGCTGGTGGTGTATACGCCCGATCATCCGGGCCTGTTCGCCAAGATCGCGGGCGCGATCGCGTTGACGGGCGCATCCATTGTCGACGCGAAAATCGTCACGCTGGCGAACGGCATGGCGCTCGATACGTTCTGGGTTCAGGATTCCCTGGGCGGCGCCATCGAAAGCAAACAGAATCTCGGCAAACTTTGGCGTCGGATCGAGGACGTGCTGTACGGCAAGGTATGGGCGGGACCGGAGCTCGAAAAATCCCGCCAGCGGGCGATGCCGAGTCGGACCCGCGTGTTCAAGGTGCCGCCGCAGGTTTTCATCGACAACAAGGCAAGCGCGACGTACACGGTGATCGAGGTCCACGGCCGTGACCGGCTGGGCTTTTTGTACGACGTTACGTCGGCCATTACGGATCTCGGCCTGCAGATCTCCTCGGCGCACATCTCGACCTACGGCGAAAGCGTCGTCGACGTGTTCTACGTCAAGGATGTGTTCGGCATGAAGGTGGTGCAGGATACTAAGATCAAACAAATTCGCGGGCGTCTTCTCGCCGTGATTGAGCCGGGCGCGAAAGAAAAAAATAAAAAAGACGGGCCCGGCAAGCCCGATATGGCCGCCGCCGAATAGGCGGGCCGGACCGAACGTGAGCCACCCATGATTCTCCTGCGCTCCATTGCAACCGTCGGCGGGATGACCATGGTCAGCCGGGCGTTCGGTTTTCTGCGCGACATTCTGATCGCGGCGCTGTTGGGCGCGGGCATGATGGCGGATGCGTTTTTTATCGCCTTCAAGCTGCCCAACCTGTTCCGCCGCCTGTTCGCCGAGGGGGCGTTCAGCGCGGCGTTCGTGCCGATTTTCGCCGGCTTGGTCGAAGACGAGGGCAAGGCGGCCGCGCGCGCGTTCGCCGATCAGGCGTTGAGCGTCCTGCTGTGGTTTTTGCTGGTGCTGGTGGTCGCTTTCGAGCTCGCCATGCCGTGGATCATGTTGGGGTTCGCGCCCGGCTTTGCCGACGAGCCGGAAAAATTCGCGCTCACGGTCGAACTGACCCGAATCACGTTTCCTTATCTCCTTTTTATCTCCCTGGTATCGCTGATGGCGGGCGTGCTGAACTCTTTGGGCCGGTTCGCGGCGGCCGCGGCCACGCCGATTTTGCTGAACCTGTGCCTGATCGGCGCGATCGTCGGCTTGTCGGGAGTGTTGGGCTCGCCGGCGCATGCGTTGGCCTGGGGCGTATTCGGCGCGGGCGTCGCGCAACTTCTTTGGATGCTGTTTTTTTGTCTGCGCGCGGACATGCCGCTCAGGGTACGGCTGCCGCGCATGACGCCCATGGTGCGCCGCCTGATTCGGCGGATCGTGCCGGTCGCGCTCGGCGCGGGCGTGTATCAGGTCAACTTGGTGATCGACATGGTGATCGCTTCGTTGCTGCCCTCGGGCTCGGTATCGTTCCTGTTTTTCGCCGACCGGATCAATCAGTTGCCGCTCGGCGTCATCGGAGTCGCCGTCGGCACGGCCTTGCTGCCGCTGCTCACGCGTCAGCTGCACGCGGGCGATGCGGCGGCGGCGATGCACAGCCAAAACCGCGCCCTGGAGGTTTCGTTGTTGTTGACCGTGCCGGCGGCGGCGGCCCTGGCGATCATCGCCGAGCCCGTCACGGCCGTTCTGTTCGGCCGGGGCGCGTTCGCCGCCACGGACGTCGCGGCGACGGCCGCCGCGCTCGCCGCCTACGCCTACGGCTTGCCGGCCTATGTCCTGATCAAGACCCTGACGCCGGGGTACTTCGCGCGCGAGGACACCAAAACGCCGGTCGTGATTTCGGTGATCTGTCTGGCCGTGAACCTGGTGCTCAATCTGATTCTGATGGGGCCGTTTCTGCATGTCGGGATCGCGATCGCGACCGCCGTATCGGCCTGGCTCAATGCCGGTCTGCTGGCGATCATGCTGCGACGCCGCGGCCACTTGATTCTGGACGGGCGCTTCAAGAGCCGGTTCGTCCGCATGAGTCTGGCGGTGGCCGGGATGATCGTGGCGTTGATGGTCGGGCAAGCGCCCTTGGCCCGGCTGTTGGCGGGCGGCGAGATCGAGCGGATTCTCGCTCTCGGCTGCCTGATCGGCCTCGGGTTCGCGGTCTTTGCCGCCCTGGCTTGGGCCTTCGGCGCGGCGCGCCCGGCCGATCTCAAGTCCCTGCTGGGCCGCCGGAAAACCGAGACGCCGCCGTCCGTTACTTGACCGCCCGGGGCGAAGGGGCGATAACCCTGGCGCTTTAATAGAGAACTCGAAGGCGAGACCCATGAGCCGCATCTTTTCGGGCATTCAACCGACCGGCAATCTGCATCTCGGCAATTATCTCGGCGCGATTCGCAATTGGGTCGGCCTGCAGGCCGACAACGAGTGTTTGTTTTGTCTGGTCGATTTGCATGCCGTTACGGTTTGGCAGGAACCGGACGTTTTGAAGGCCAACACCCGCGAGGTGACGGCGGGGTTGCTCGCCGCCGGTCTCGATCCCGCGCGCAACCTGATTTTCATTCAAAGCCAGGTGCCGGGGCACGCCGAATTGGCCTGGATTTTCAATTGCGTCGCGCGCATGGGCTGGCTCAACCGCATGACCCAGTTCAAGGAAAAGGCCGGTAAACACCGCGAAAACGCCTCCGTCGGCCTGTTCGCCTATCCCAACCTGATGGCGGCCGACATCCTGCTGTACAAGGCGACCCACGTGCCGGTCGGCGAGGATCAGAAGCAGCATCTGGAGCTGACGCGCGATATCGCCCAAAAATTCAACAACGACTTCAAGGTCGATTTCTTTCCCGTCGTCGAGCCGTTGATCTTCGGCCCGGCGACCCGGGTCATGTCGCTGCGCGACGGCACCAGCAAGATGAGCAAGTCGGATGTCTCCGATTATTCGCGCATCAACATGATCGATACGGCGGACGACATCGCCCTTAAAATCCGCAAGGCGAAAACGGACCCCGAGCCCCTACCCGGCTCGCCCGCGGCCTGCGAGGGCCGTCCCGAAGCGGCCAACCTGATGGGAATTTACGCCGCCCTTGCCGATAAGTCGCTCGAGGACGTGTGCGCGGAACTCGGCGGCGTGGCGTTTTCGGAGTTCAAGAAAAAGCTCGCCGATTTGGCGATCGCCAAGCTGGCGCCGATTCAAGAGGAAATGCGCCGGCTGATGAACGACCCCGCCTACGTCGACGGGGTGCTGAAATCCGGCACCGACCGCGCGCGCGCGTTGTCGGCGCCGATTCTGAGCGAGATTCACGACATCGTCGGGTTTTTAAGACCTTAAGCGCCGGCCCTTGATCGATCCGGGATTCCCCCTATCTATGCTTGGCCTTTATGTTTCGCGCCGGTGCGCCGCGCGGAGAAGTGCCCGGTTCGGGAATCAGGCCCAGGGTCAGGCATAACATCCCAGAGGCGGGCCGAAGGCGGCCTGTTATGGGCTAAAGCAGGAATAAAATCGGCTGGTTGTCGGTAGGCGAATCGACTAGACAGAGGGCAGCTGGCTTTCAGGTTCCGTCGATTTTGGCGAAGAGAGAGAAAACGATCGAAACGACGATGACGAGCGGTAAGGATTCATTAATCGGCACGGACGATTCTCTTTATCGGTCGTGTTTATTTTTTCCAGAGAACCATGAAATTTGAATACGGTGCCATAAGCTTATTGGGCTGTATCGTTGTGACCCTTGTCGGGTTGAACATCTTGATGCCGCCCGATACTCGAACGACGACACCGGAGGCGTTCTTCGACATGGCGACGGCGGCGGGGCCGCGGGCGCCGTCGTTCGATATCCCCGGCAAGCCGCTTATCCGGTACCACGCCAGCGCCGATTCCCTTTGGGACACCTACCGCGAGATGAATTACGATTTCAAGGAGGTCCTGGCAAAGCAGGCGCCGGTTCCGCGTATCGCCCTGGGCAAATTGCCGGGCGATCTCGACAGCATCCAAGACGTCGACAAGCGCAAGGCAATCTTCTTTAAAACCGTTCTGCCTCTTGTCCTTAAGGTTAACGAACAAATTCGCGCCGATCGGCGGCGCCTCTGGAAAATCCGGTACCGCCAGGCGACGGGCGCGGCCCTTTCGCCCGTGGACCGCCTATGGCTGGCGGTGCTTTCGGATCGCTATCGGGTCGACCGCGGCGATTTAAAAACGCTGTTCGCCCGCGTCGATGTCGTTCCGCCGTCCTTGGCGTTGGCGCAGGCCGCCGAGGAAAGCGGCTGGGGCACATCCCGCTTCGTTCGCGAAGGCAACGCCATTTTCGGGCAATGGACTTTTTCGGCGGAAGTGGGCCTGGAGCCGCTCGAGCGCGAAGACGGCAAGACCCACGGCGTGAAAGCCTTCGACAGTCTGATCGATTCGGTCCGGGCCTATATGCATAATCTGAATACGCATCGGGCCTACCGGGAATTCCGGAAAACGCGCGTGGCGCTGCGGCAGGTCGGCGCGCCGCTCGACGGTTTGGTTCTGGCCACCAAGCTGCAGCGCTATTCCGAGCGGGGCTGGGAGTACATCCTTAATCTGCGCTCCATTATTCTCGGCAACAACTTGCGCGATTTGGATGACGCCCGTCTGATCGGCCAATCCGTGCCCGAGGAAGAGCCCGCCGTCTAGATCGTCTTAATTTTCTCCGGATCGTTTTATTTTCGAAGAACGTAAAACTGGCGGCCGAACCAGCGCCAGCGCCCATCCGCATCGGGCAGGGTGCAGTTGAGGCGTGATCGGCCGGTGGGGAACGGTTTGTCGATCCGAACCTCGACGCGTTGCGTTCCCAGCAGAGTCACGGCGGCGCGTCCGGCATGGGACGCATAACACGCCAGCCGTTTCAGATTCTTGATCGGCGCGGCGACCGTAAATCCGATTGCCGGCGGGTTGATCGCCCCGATCTTCGGGTCTTCCGGCGTCATATCGGTAATCGGCAGGGCAAGCGCGTTCGCGGCGGTCTTGAACCTGTCGGCGGTTCCGTAAGTTTCGTTCATGGCGAACCGCGGCAGATAAAAGAAATCGGCGGTGCGGTCCATGGCGCCGGAATGTTGCCCGAAGGCCACGGTGAATCCGGCCTTCTTGATGAGGCGTATGGTTGCGAGCGACGCTTCGCCGTAGGGATATGCGAAGAGTTCGGGCACGAATCCGAGTTCTTTTTGAAACCGCGCACTCGCCTGCTCGATGTCGCGTTGATTGCGGGCATCGTTTTGATTGGCCATGTGCAAATGCGAGGCCGTATGATGCCCGATGGTGACACCACCCTTGACCAACGTGCGTATTTGATCCCAGGTCATCATGTCGGTGAGTTTCCGGTCGACATGATCGGTCGAGACGAACAGGGTGAACGGCAGCCCGGCCTTTTTAAGACGCGGCCAGGCTTCCGTGAAGGTGGAGCGATACGCGTCGTCGATGGAAATTCCCACGGTACGGTCGGGCAGGGCTTCGCCTTTGCGCAGTTTCGCGGCGATCTCGGGCAACGGTAAAACCGTGTAGCGGCCTGACTTGAGGATATCGATATGGGCCTCGAATTGTTCGAGGGTGATGTTGGTGGCCGGAAATTTCTGCTCGCCGAAACGGTGGTACATGACCACGATGGCCGAATCGGCGGCCGAGACGGCATCACTCAGGGCGGCGGTCGTTACGCCGGCGACAAGAAAAAAAAGCAGAAACCGGGCGAGCTTGGTCCCGCGCCGGGGCGCGGTGAGGGGACGCCGCGAGCGAGGGCCGGTAGGAATTTTCATCGATCAGCACCGTTTATCAAGAGTTCGAAAAAGAGTTGACGCTTGGGGTCCCTAGAGCAGATGTCATAATACCGGCTCATTTCATGAACCCGGAAGCGTAAATTAAGCGAAAGAGAGCGAGGAGGCCGCCGTGGCGCACCCGATCGACGACCGATCCCTGAACCGGCTGTTTCGCGAGGCCCGGACCCACAACGTTTGGCGCGAGACGCCGGTTTCGGAGCAAACCCTGCGGGCGGTCTGGGACCTCGCCAAGATGGGGCCGACGAGCGCGAACTGCAGTCCGGCCCGCGTCGTTTTCGTCGTGACCCCAAACGCCAAGGAACGCCTGAAACCGGCGCTGATCGAGGGCAACGTCGAGAAAACGATGGCCGCGCCGGCGACCGCCATTATCGGGTATGACCTGGAGTTCTACGAGCATTTGCCGAGGCTGTTTCCGCACACGGACGCGCGCTCTTGGTTCGCCGGCAATGCGGCGTTGATCGAAACGACCGCGTTTCGCAACGGCACCTTGCAGGGCGCCTATTTCATGATGGCGGCGCGCGCCTTGGGGCTCGATTGCGGCCCCATGTCGGGATTCGATAACGCCCTGGTGGATGAAACCTTCTTCGCCGGCACCAAGATCAAATCGAACTTTTTATGCAGCGTCGGAATCGGCGATCCCACGGATCTATTTCCCCGCGGCCCGCGATTCGCCTTCGACGACGTCTGCCGGATCGTTTGAAGCCGCCGCCATAGAGCCGATCATGGTTAGTCGGAATCGTCATTTTGGCCCATGCCAACTCGCCTTGGCGAAGCCAGGATGGTTGGCATTTTGGTCCGTGCCAAATGGTTGGCAACCAGCGATCCGACGACCCTGTGAATCGGCTCTAAGTTATTGATATAGATCGGATTCACATGATTTATCGGAACCTAATAATGTTTCCGATAAATCATGATCTGATCTAGGTACGGTCGTTGCGGCTTTCGTCATCATGGACCTAGGAAGCGCGCTGTCGCTGATCGTCGGCAGCCGGCGGGCGTCGAACAGTTGATAATGCCACCATTCGTTGCGGTAATAATCCCAGCCCGCCGAGGTCATGATGCCGAGCAGCACCGTCCGGTTTCTTTGCGCCGAGACCGCAATATCGAGGGAACCGTGATGGGCCTTGCCCGTGAAATCGTCGAACGGCGTTCCCATCTCGAGCGCCCGGCCGGATCCATCGAGCAGCGTCAGATCGACGGCGGCGCCGCGCGAATGGGGCGAGCCGCGGCGCGGATCGGCGATGTAGGCCGGATCCGGGGTATGGTTCCAGAGCGCCCATTGCGCCTCGACGGGCCGGAAGGCATCGAAAATCTTGAGCCGGTAGCCGAGCACGGCGGCCAGGGTCCGGGCCTTGACGAGCAACGCTTCGGCTTCCGGATGCAGATAACATCGGGCCTCGGCGTAGATCGGCGCGCCGGTGAAATTCTCGAAGTCCGCGTACGCGAGATCGATATCGACGTCGTGGCTTTGCGGGGTGATTTCGATCAATGCCATGAAATGCAGTATAACCGGGATAACGGGATTTCGAAAATACCGACCCTGACGATGAAAGCGCACCGGCGATGACCGACCAGATAAACTTACGGGAGGCTCCCTGCCTGCTTGCCGTCGATACGGCGACGCGGGGGTGCTCGGTGGCGCTGTGGCGCGCCGGCGGCATCGTCGCGGCGCACTCGGCGGTCATGGACCGCGGTCAGTCCGAAGCCCTCATGCCGATGGTGCAGAACGTTATGCGCGAAGCCGGTGCCGACTTCGGTGCGCTCGACGCGCTCGCCGTGACGATCGGCCCCGGTGCGTTTACCGGACTTCGGATCGGTCTGGCGGCGGCCCGCGGGATGGCGCTGGCGGCGGCGTGCCCGGTGCTCGGCGTGACCACCTTGGAAGCCGTGGCGCGCGGCGTGCCTGCAGACGAACGGCGGGCCCGGCATGTCCTTGTCGTCCTCGACGCCAAGCGGGCCGATCACTACGCCCAGGTCTTCGCGCCCGATCTGTCCCCGAACGGCGAGCCTCGGGCGTTGCCGCCATCGGCGATCGCGGCGCTCGTCCGGGGCGGGCCCGTGGTCGTCGCGGGAGACGGTGCGGGCTTGATCGAAGCGGCCTTGCGCGACGCGGGCGTCGATTTTGTGGTGAGCGCCGCTGCGGGTATCCCCGATGCGGCGCTCGTGGCGGCGCTCGCCGCCGCCCGCTGGGCCGGCG